>CANCRX010000018.1 GCA_947380655.1 Alcaligenaceae bacterium
TTCCGTCTGTTCTATTATTCAAGTCAGCAATCACAGAATAAAACGGTGAGCCAGCCAGATTTTTCAAGTTTGCTTCACGGCACTTCATCATTTCTGGATAGACCCTATTGAATAGAGCCTTCTGTGATGCCGTGATTTTCTTCTTTGAGGCCATTAACTCCAATTTGTACGGACTGGTTTCAGACATATAAATTAATTCTTGGCTCAGCTTTTTAACATCATCATTGCTCGCAATTAAATCATTGCTGCACTTTGCACTTTGCTCTGAAGCATATTTAAATTGTTGAAATATCTTATCCCGCTCAATTTGGGCCTGAGATTTGGCTGGTGCAGTCTGTACTTGAGGGCGTTGCCCTCCTGGTGGAACACACCCACTTAAAACAGCGGTTGCAATCAATACCACAATAAAATTTATTCGTTTCATTTAATGTCCCTCTGATTGCTATGCAATCATGCCAAGTTCAACGCTCAAGCGTGCTAATAGTCTCAATCGGTTTCTGTCCTGACGGACCTTTTCAATTCGTGCCTTGCTCCGATTGCCATGACGGTAATTAGGATGCGACGATCCCTGTAGGGAAAGGCCACCATGCAGCCGACATCGCTCTTTACCTTGTAGTGGAGGTTTCTGGCATGGACTTCCTACTCGGGTCTTGGCCCCACAACACTTCATTTCAGCCCCTTTTACCCAAATAAGGTTAGATAAATTGCCATTTCGATAATTAAATGTAGCTTAAAAGCCGTGGCTTAACAACCGTGGCTATATGTGGCGTAAAAGGTGATAACCCTTATATTTGCTAAGGGGTATTGTCTGTGTGGGAAACGGAGTTTTCAGCGACCAGGCTGTTATTGAGCGAAAATATCAAAACGCTGAGGAAGGAACGCAATTTGGCTCAAGAGCGCCTTGCTTTAGAGGCAGGCGTGGATCGAACCGTTGTAAGCAAAATTGAAAGGCAAGTGTCCAATCCCTCATTGGAAATTTTGGTAAAGCTTGCATTCACGCTTCAAGTTCCATTGACCCAACTGTTATGCGACAGCAAAAAATAATATAGCCAACGTACTTTGGTACTTACATATGGTTATCGAAGCGTTGCAGTAATAGCTTTCAGTGTCGGGGGTGGGTATAGTCAAACGAAGTCTTGACTCGACCAATGGTGATTATGGATGTAGCACATTACGCTCAGCCGAGATTGGCCTCACTCAACGCTGGGCAATGAAATCCGAAAATCCTTCGTCTCTGGCACAACTCAATGGGATGAATTACCTGTTTTTTTAATAAAACAACTGGTATCAAATTTTTCAAAAAATATACCCTGGCCCTTTTGTTTTAGATTTGGATAGGGGGTATTTCCATTAATTCTTTGAATCATCTATCTTGAAATTTTGATGTATTCATTTGAGCAAAATACTGTGTGTACTACCAATCCAGTTAAGTCGCCGACTTTGGGGGGTGGGGGTACGGTGGGTTGTCAGTTGCTGGAAATGTGCAAGGGGCGGTGTGGGGCTGTGGCGAGCTATCAGCGATGATTACTTCGAATTGGTATGGGTACGGCATACATACAATAATTACACACGACTCAAGCCCGATGCCACCATGGCCATCAGCAGATAACTTGATCAAAACAGGTCTGAGTGTGGATGCTTAAACAAGCAGTGTGGGGAAATTTGTGGGGAAAAAACAAAAAGCACCCGAAGGTGCTTGAATTACTTGACTTTATGGCGGAGCGGACGGGACTCGAACCCGCGACCCCCGGCGTGACAGGCCGGTATTCTAACCAACTGAACTACCGCTCCGCAGCGGTAAACTTTTTTACTACTCACTACAACCAGACACCGTGCTTGTCAAAGCAGCAGCGCTTAAAAACTGGCGTCCCCAAGGGGATTCGAACCCCTGTACTCACCGTGAAAGGGTGATGTCCTAGGCCTCTAGACGATGGGGACCTGGACTACTATTTCTCCGCTTTGACTGGTGGAGGTAAGCGGGATCGAACCGCTGACCTCTTGCATGCCATGCAAGCGCTCTCCCAGCTGAGCTATACCCCCAAATTTGAATGTGGCGTTCAGTAATGAATCACTAAAAACCAACTTCAGTTTTGGCACCCGGGACAGCCCGCAGTGGTGTCGACAGCGAAGAAGCGAGATTATGCACAATTTTTAACATCTGTGCAAGTCGGGGTGTAAATCCCAAACTTTAATTTGTATTGTGCTTAATCACCTATTTCGTGTTTAAAGGGTGAATGCAGACTTTCTGTATAGGCGGAGATACCCGCACGTTCTTGTTCGAGATAACGATCGACGGCGTCAGCAAAGCCTGGATGAGCCAGCCAGTGTGCCGATTGTGTCTGGATGGGGATGAAACCGCGCGCGAGCTTATGTTCGCCTTGCGCACCGCCTTCAATGACATCAATCTGATTGTTCAATGCCCATTCGATCGGCGTGTAATAGGCCAGCTCAAAGTGCAGGCAATCCACATGCTCTAGTGCGCCCCAATAACGGCCGTAGAGGCGTTTTTGGCCTAAATGGGTGTCTAGCCAAAGCAAAGAGGCTGCAATGGGCTCAGCGCCCCTGTAGGCGAGCGCCATGACGCAGTGTTCGGCGAGCTGATTGCCTACCTCATTAAAAAACGCTGGTTTCAGATAAGGGTTGTTGCCACGCAGATGATAAGTATTTGCATAGCAGCGGTAAAAAAAATCCCAGTGTTCTGTGGTCAGCGCTTCGCCGGTGAGGACGGTTGTCGTGATCCCCGCCTCTTTGACTTTACGGCGTTCGGCACGAATTTTTTTACGTTTGGACTGGTTCAGATCCGCGAGAAAGCCTTCAAAATTTTGCCAGTCCTGGTTGAACCAGTGAAACTGCGTGTGGGTGCGAGACATGCAGCCGGCTGCACATAACGCCTGCGTGTCATCCTCCGAGGTGTAAAGCACGTGCAGTGAGGAAAGTCCGCTTTGCTCTGCCCATTGCAGTAAGGCTTTTGCCGCCGCAGCCCGATGGTGTGAGGTGGTCAAGAGTCGTGGGCCAGGCACCGGGGTAAAGGGTACTGCACATAACCACTTTGGATAGTATTTCAGGCCGTGGCGCTCATAGGCCTCAGCCCAGGCCCAGTCAAAAACAAACTCCCCGTAGGAGTGCCCTTTTGCGTACAAGGGAATCGCACCGATCAGATGTTCAGCTTGCCACAGCAGGAGATGGCTAGGTTGCCATCCAGTCCCGGGCGTGACACTGCCAGAGGCTTCGAAGGCACGTAAAAAGGCATGCCTGAGCATCACCGAGCCACCACAGCGATCCACTAAGGTATCCCACATGACGGGATCGATCTCATCGATGTGTTCGATTGCCTGAATGCGTAAGTCTGACATGGCCGCTTACGTCCGACGACGTCGAAATAACGCCGCGAGCAATATCAAAATGCATACTAGCAGCACAGGAAGATTACCCAGTTTTGTATAGGGCGTGAGGCCAGTTTGTCCCTGAATGGTGACATCGAGAACGGCTGCGCGGTGGGCAGGTAAGGTGGCAATCGGTCGGCCCAGGTGATCAATCGCGCCACTGGCCCCCGTGTTGGTGGCTCTGAGCATCGGGCGTGAGGTTTCAATCGCGCGCATACGCGACATTTGCCAGTGCTGACGCAAGGCGAAAGAGTCACCAAACCAGCCGAGATTGCTGAAATTTGCAAGGATGTTGGCGCCATTGTGGTTCGAGAGCGAGGGGAGTAGTTCTTCGCCAAACGCATCTTCATAACAAATATTGGCAGCGATGCGCTGATCGTTGACTACAAAGGCGGGTTGTTCCTTTTCGCCACGATAAAAATCTCCCATTGGAATACGCATGATTTCAACAAACCAATGGAAACCAAAGGGAATGAATTCTCCGAAAGGCACAAGATGGTGTTTGTCGTAGCGCGCCGCGTCCGTGCCTTGTAGCAACTTGGTCAGATCGGTTTGGCGGTCAATGGCAATTACGCTGTTGGTGTAATTGTTCGTCGTGCGATCGAGTATCGCGGCCCCCATCAGGATGGTGGTGGCTTGACGTGTGGCGAGTTCTTTCCAGGCTAGCCAGGCCGCAGGGTCTATCTGATGTTGAAAGGCGGCGAGCGCAGTTTCAGGCAGCAGTACAACTTGAGGTACTGGACTACCGGCTGGAACGGGAGTGGCTGCCAGTCGAAGATGTGTCTGGATATTTGCAACCAGTAATTGAGGTTGGAATTTCAGTCCCTGGTCAACATTGCCCTGAACGAGACGCACCACGAGCGGCATGCCTGACGGGCGACTCCAGTTCATCTGTTGCAATCCCCAGCCAAGCAGGGCACAAGCAATTGCAAGCAAGCCAGCCACGGCACGCTGAGGTTGATGCCGAGGAGAAAAGTGGGTGGCGCCTACTAGTCCGGCTAAAGCCGCCGCACAAAAAGAAGTGATGAAGGTCACGCCATAAAGGCCTGATACGCTTGCCCAGCTGGCAAACCAGGTATCGGTGTGCGCATAGCCTGTATTGAGCCAGGGGAAACCGGTAAAAAGGGTGGATCGTAACCATTCGCACAAGGTCCATACGGCCGCCCAAACTAGTGACGCCATTAAGGGGCCTCGCGTTGAGGCTTCGCCTTCAGACCATGCAACACAGCCAATTTTTTGAGTCAGCCAGCCGGCGAGTGTGGCAAATATCGCTAAATAACAACTCAGTGCAGCCAGTGCAAGAATGGCTAAAGGTAATGGAATGAAACCATAGGTGTGCATGCTAATAGTTAGCCAGTACAGGCCCAGCATGAACTGTCCGAAGGCAAAGAGCCAGGCCCGTGCAGCGCCTTGAAGGGCACTCTCTGCGCGCCAAATGCTGCGCACGAGCACTGCCATGGTGATGAGCTGCAATGGGCTGAGCGCCCAGGCGGGCAAAGGATCTGGCGCAAAGCTCAAGGCCTGCAGCGCGCCGGCGATCAACAAGATAACGGGTGTTTGCCAGTTTTTCCAGCTGAGGTGAAACATTGACCTGTTCACTGCTGTTCTTTGTGTGCCGTATCGGACCCTAGCTGATTGCGACGCTGCACACGGAGCCACAGCGCGCGACGGCTGTCGGCTCGCATCACTTCAACTTGCAATCCGTCATGTTCGCATTTGTCGCCACGACGGGGGATGTGACCCAGCGCATGTGCTAACCATCCGCCAACCGTGTCATAGTCGCCTTCGGGTAAGGTCGTCTGGATGATTTCGTTAAACAGTTCGATTTCGGTTGTAGCCAGAACTCGCCAAGCATGTGCTCCATCAGCAAAGATGGTTTTTTCGCCCTCTACGTCGTATTCATCCTCGATCGCACCAACGATTTGTTCGAGTACATCTTCGAGAGTGACTAAGCCTGAAATGCCACCGTGCTCATCAATCACGATCGCAATGTGGTTACGATTTCTGCGGAATTCTTGTAACAGCACATTGAGGCGTTTGGTTTCCGGTATGAAGACCGCCGGACGAATCAATTCACGCAAGGTAATCGAGGGTGTCATCATGTAGCGCAATAAATCTTTTGTGATGACGATGCCGATCACGTTTTCGCGAGAGCCTTCGAAAACGGGAAACCTCGAATGAGCAGTCTCGATTATCTGTGGCATCAGTGCCTCGATCGACTCACTCGCATCGAGCAGGTCCATGCGCGCGCGTGGGACCATGACATCAATCGCGGTCTGCTCGGACACGGCTAGCGCGCCTTTCAGCATAGAGAAAGAGTCTGCGTCGATCAGGTTACGGGCACGCGCCGCATCGAGAACCGCCATGATGCCTTCTCGGTCTTCGGGTTCGTGTCGAACCAGCGATAACAAGCGATCAAGCAGGGATTGGCGTGTGCGGGGTGGTTGGGGCGAAGAGCTGGATGCTTCGGCAGCAGGATAAGGATCTGACATTGTCCGGGGACAGAGTTTAGGAGGTACTAGGATAACCCGAAAGCTATCAAAGAGACTGTCACAAATGTTAAGTTTAATTTTAAGGCAAAACGTAGGGGTCGGTGATGCCTAATTCTGCCAGCATCTTTGTTTCGAGCGCCTCCATGTGTTTTGCTTGTCGCGGTTTGATATGGTCATAGCCCAGGGCATGGAGGGTGCCGTGCATGGTCAGATGTGCGGCATGCGCGAGAATGGTTTTACCTTGTTCGCGTGCTTCTTTGACGAGTACAGGCAGGCACAACACCATGTCACCCGATGCAGTGCCATCGGGCATGACGCCGTATTCAAAGGTCAGAACATTGGTGGCGTAATCTTTTTGACGGTAAGCCGCATTGAGTGTGCGACCTTCAGAGAGACCGACGAATTTGATACCCAGTTGCATTCGGTTAAAACCGATCAGACCATCGGTATGGGCCGCGATCAGTGCGCGCATGACCCAGCGCCTGATACGCCAACGGGGCAGGCGATCGTCTTTGACTGCGAAATCAATCGATAACGAAAGCTCAGGGCTGGTCTTGTTCAGCTTGCTCATAAGCATCCACAATACGTGCAACGAGAGGATGGCGTACTACGTCCCGACTGGTAAAACGTGTCACGGCGATGCCTTTCACTTCGTCCAGAATATTGACGGCATGGGCCAGGCCACTCTTGTGGCCCTTGGGCAGGTCGACCTGGGAAGGGTCGCCAGTGATCACTGCTTTGCTACCAAAACCTATACGCGTTAAAAACATTTTCATTTGTTCGGGCGTAGTGTTCTGGGCTTCGTCCAGAATCACAAAGGCATGGTTCAAGGTGCGCCCGCGCATGTAGGCAAGCGGGGCAATTTCGATCGTTTGTTTTTCAAACAGGCGTTGTACCCGCTCGAAACCCATCAGGTCATAGAGTGCGTCGTAGAGAGGGCGCAAATAAGGATCAACCTTTTGGGCAAGGTCGCCAGGCAGGAATCCTAGTCGCTCGCCCGCCTCGACGGCAGGTCGAGTAAGAATCAACCGTTGAACGGTGTCTCGTTCCATGGCATCGATCGCGCAGGCTACAGCGAGCCAGGTTTTACCTGTCCCGGCAGGTCCTACACCAAAAGTAATGTCATGTTTGAGTATGTTGTTGAGGTACTCGCGCTGACGCGGGGTGCGGGGGCGCAGATCGCTGCGACGCGTGCGCAGTGCAATATGACCGCTTTCATCGTCAAGCGGAGGGAACTCTGCCGGATCAAACGTTTGAATAGCCGGTGATTGCGAGCGACCCACACCGATTTCAACAAGACTTAATTGAATGTCGTCGATTGACAGAGGTCTTTGTCCGGCTAAGTCATAGAGGGCAAATAGCATTTTGCTGGCAGCTTCGGCGTGCGCACCGCGCAACGTGAGCTTATTACCTTGACGACCGATTTCCAGATCCAGGCTGTCTGCAATCTGTTTCAGATTCTCGTCAAGAGGTCCGCAGAGATTGGCCAGCTGTTGATTGGTCCCGTCCAGATTTAGTTTGACTGGGAGCGGACGATTACGCGCTGAAGATTTTGCGGGTGAGCGGTTCATGCGTTTTCTTTATCGGTAGATGTTACGTCGTCCTCGATCGCGACACGCGCCCGGAACGTATTGGTTCGGGCTTCTGTAATCACGACATCAAGCATCTGTCCGATCAAGCGTGGATGCGCAGGGAAATTCACCACCCGGTTGTTTTCTGTGCGTCCGTAAAGTTCACTGCTGTCGCGCGCAGAAGTGCCCTCAACGAGGATGCGTTGTGTGGTCCCAACCATACTGCGGGCGACTTCATGCGCCTGTTCGTTGATACGGGCTTGCAGGCGTTGCAGCCTTGCGAGTTTGACGGATTGTGGCGTGTCATCGGTCAGATCGGCTGCTGGCGTGCCTGGTCTGCGTGAATACACAAACGAATACGCCGTATCAAAACCCACCTCATCAATGAGCTTCATTGTTTTTTCGAAGTCTTCTTCGGTTTCACCAGGAAACCCGACGATGAAATCTGACGAAAGCGTGAGCCCTGGCCGGGCGGCGCGTAATTTACGAACTACAGACTTGAATTCGATGGCGGTATAGCCACGCTTCATCGCGGCCAAGACACGATCGCTCCCCGCTTGGACAGGCAGATGCAGGTGTGCGACCAGTTTTGGCAGACGTGTGTAGGCGTCCGCAATGCGCGAGGTCATTTCTTTCGGGTGTGAGGTCGTGTAGCGCAGGCGTTCAATGCCTGGGATTTCGTGCACGTACTCAAGTAATGTGGCGAAATCGGCAATCTCCTCGCTATCGGTAATCTTGCCGCGATACGCGTTGACGTTCTGGCCAAGCAGGGTAACTTCTTTGACGCCCTGGTCGGCGAGGTCAGCAACCTCGGTGAGCACGTCTTCGAAGGGCCGGGAGATTTCTTCACCACGGGTATAAGGCACGACACAGAAGCTGCAATATTTGCTGCATCCTTCCATGATGGAGACAAAGGCGGTTGCACCTTCGACACGAGAGGGAGGCAATGCATCAAATTTTTCGATTTCAGGAAAACTGATATCGACCTGCGAGCGACCTTCGGCGCGGCGTCGAGCGATGAGCTCGGGGAGCCGGTGCAGCGTTTGCGGACCGAACACGACGTCGACGTAAGGCGCACGATCAACAATCGCTGAGCCTTCCTGACTGGCGACGCAGCCACCCACACCAATCACCAGATTGGGGTTGAGTTTTTTCAGGTGTTTAATGCGTCCAAGATCAGAAAATACTTTTTCTTGCGCTTTCTCTCGTACAGAGCAAGTGTTAAACAAGATCACATCGGCGTCTTCTGGGGTCTGGGTGACCACTGCGCCGTGTTCTTTGCCTAGCACATCGAGCATTTTGTCTGAATCGTATTCATTCATTTGGCAACCAAAGGTGCGGATGAATACTTTTTTGGGACGGGTAGGCGTGTCGCTTGCGACAATAGGAATGATTTTTTGCATGATGGTGCCGAGGCGGGTGTTCATCCCGAGGGCGTATAAAGTGTAATGTTGTATGTTAACCCGCTAAGAGCAAAAAAAATCCCTCATTGCCTTGAAGCGCCGAGGGATTCTATTCAGTCGATTTTTTAGAGTTCGTAGCTTTCTTCGACTTCGTCAGGTTTTTTAACTGGCTTGATCAGGTCTTCGCGCTTAACGCCCAGCCACATGGCAATCGCTGCTGCCACAAAGACTGAGGAATAAATGCCGAACCAGATACCGATGGTCAGGGCGAGCGCAAAATAATGCAGGGTTGGACCACCAAAAATCAGCATGGCCATCACCATCATCTGGGTCGAGCCGTGCGTGATGATCGTACGTGAAATTGTTTGTGTGATCGCACCATCGATAACCTGAACCACCGAAGCGTTGCGTTCCTTGCGGAAGTTTTCACGGATTCGGTCCATGATCACGACCGATTCGTTGACGGAGTAACCTAAAACGGCGAGCACGCCTGCCAGTACCGATAAGGAAAATTCCCAGCCAAAGAAAGCAAAGAAGCCCAGGATAATCACCACGTCATGCAAGTTAGCTAGCACCCCTGCAACGGCGAATTTCCATTCAAACCGTACTGCGAGGTAGACCACAATACCGATCACAACAAAGAGCAGGGCGAGCAGGCCATTTTCAACCAGTTCACGGCCAACTTGTGGACCGACAAATTCAACCCGCCTTAATTCAACGCTAGCGTCGCCAGCCTTGAGTGCTTTCATGACGGTGTCGCTTTGCGCTGCCGAACTCTGACCTGGTGCCAGAGGCAGTCTGATCATGACATCGCGCGAAGTGCCAAAGTTTTGAACTTGATAGTCTGTATAGCCCAGGCCCGATACGACCGTGCGAACTTGATCAAGGGGGGCTGACTGCGTATAGCTGACCTCCATGACTGTGCCACCCGTGAACTCAATCGACAGGTGAAAGCCACGAGTAATGATGAAAAACACAGCTGCGACAAAAGTCAGGAAGCTGATGACGTTCAAAATCAGCGCGTGGCGCATGAACGGTATGGTGCGACCGATTCGGAAAAATTCCATGATGCGTGTGTGTTCCGGTAGTGAGCGGGCAGATCAGTAAAATCTGCCGCGCGTGAAAGTTCAGTCTTTAGGTTTCCAGACCGTGCCAATCGAAATCGACTGGAGTTTTTTCTTGCGTCCGTACCAGAGGTTAGCGAGTGCACGCACACCGACTACGGATGAGAACATCGAAGTCAGAATGCCAAGGCAATGCACCACAGCAAAACCGCGCACAGCGCCTGAACCAAACACTAACAGAGCAACGCCAACAATCAGCGTGGTCAGGTTTGAGTCAAGAATCGTGCCCCACGCGCGGTCAAAGCCCAGCGCAATCGCTTGCTGAGGTGCCTCGCCATTACGCAGTTCTTCGCGGATACGTTCATTGATCAGTACGTTTGCATCAATTGCCATGCCCAGTGTCAGCGCAATCGCGGCAATACCTGGCAAAGTGAGGGTGGCTTGCAACATGGACAGGATCGCGAGTAACAGCAATACGTTGAGCGCCAGACCAATCGTAGAAAACACACCGAACAAATGGTAGTAGACCAACATAAAAATCGCGATGGCTACAAAACCGTAAAGTGTGGAGTTGAAGCCTTTGGCGATGTTGTCCGCACCTAAACTCGGTCCGATTGTGCGCTCTTCGATGATTTCCATCGGTGCAGCCAACGAACCGGCACGCAACAGCAGGGCGGTATCGGCGGCTTCTTCGGCAGTCATACTGCCAGAAATCTGTACTTGCCCGCCTGGAATTTCGCCACGGATAACCGGGGCTGTCACGACTTCGCCACGGCCCTTTTCAAACAATAGGATCGCCATGCGTTTGCCGACGTTGTCTCGCGTGACGTCACGAAAAATACGTGCGCCCTTAGCGTCTAGTGTCAGGTGAACGGCTGCCTGCTGTGACTGGTTATCACGTCCCGCCTGAGCATCCTGCAGGTTTTCACCCGTCAGCACGACTTGACGGCGAACCAGGATAGGGCGGCCGTCGCGGTCCTGGTAACGTTCAAGTCCAAAGGGCACAGTACCTGCAGCCAATGCGCTGGAGGCCGTAGGTGAGTCATCCACCATGCGGATTTCGAGAGTGGCGGTGCGACCCAGAATATCTTTTGCTTTCGCAACATCCTGCACGCCAGGCAACTGCACCACAATCCGGTCGGCACCTTGCTGCTGGATCACGGGTTCGGCGACGCCGAGTTCGTTGATCCGGTTATGCAGCGTGGTGATGTTTTGCTTCAGTGCGTTGGCTTGCACAGCGGTGATGGCAGACTGACTGAGGGTGCCTACAATTTGCAGTTTTACACCATCCATGCGTTCTGCAATTTGCAGATCGGGATTGCGCGTGCGCAGGGCTGCAACGGCGCGGTCACGCATGGCCTCGCTGTTAAAGGAGACCACCACGGACATACCGCTGCGATCAATGCCTGTTTGTTCGATCTTCTGATCACGCATTGCTGCGCGCAGGTCTGTCACGATGGAGTCGTAGCGCGCGGTCAGGGCGCCTTGCATATCGACTTGCAGCAGGAAATGCACGCCACCACGCAAGTCCAGACCCAGATACATAGGATGCGCACCCAGCGCACTGAGCCATGAGGGTGAGGCAGGCAGCAGATTGAGTGCGACGGTGTAAGTAGAATCTGCGGCGTTAGGGTTGAGCGATTTTTCAATCACATCGCGTGCCTGAATCTGCGTATCTGTATTGGCAAAACGCACACGCACCGTGCCGACTGGGCCGTTTTGTTCAAACGAGGCACCTGTATTGGCAATATTGGCCTGGCGGAGAATGCCTTGCACGCGATCCAGCGTGGCAGGATCAATTTTCAGGGTTGCTTTAGCGCTGGAGATCTGCACCGCAGGCGATTCGCCATACAGGTTGGGTAGTGTATAGAGCAGACCGATCACGACCGCGACCAGCACCGTCAGGTATTTCCAAATGGGATAGCGGTTCATTGCCGACTGGTATGAAAAAGTATTAGGCTCCGCCACAAAATATGGCGGAGCAATGCCGGGAAGGCTTACAGCGCTTTGATCGTGCCTTTAGGCAGGACTGCTGTGACAGAGGCTTTCTGCATGATGATTTCAACTGGCTTGTCGGCGAGTTCTGCGACTTCAACGGTCACATAGTTGTCGCTGACTTTACTGACTTTGCCCAGCAAACCGCCGGCGCTGATGACCTCGTCACCTTTGGCCAGTGCAGCCAACAGTGCTTTGTGCTCTTTCTGGCGTTTCATCTGTGGACGAATCATCAGGAAGTACAAAACCACGAACATCAGAACGATGGGGGCCATCCCCATCAACGAGCTGGCGGTATCGCCGGCCTGAGCCAGCACGATGCCGGTTATTGCTTGAGCAGACATTAAGGTCTCCTTTGTAAAATTTGATTAGCTGGCTATTGTACCGATTTGGAGGCTCGATCGAGTGCAAATTGTTTTCGCCATGCCTCAAATGTGCCAGAACCTATTGCTTCGCGCATTTCAGCCATGATTGTCAGATAGAAATGCAGGTTGTGCACGGTATTGAGGCGCGCACCGGTAATTTCGTTGGCGCGCTGCAAATGGTGCAGGTAGGAGAGGGAGAAATTCTTGCAGGTGTGGCAAGTGCAGCTTGGATCCAATGCGGTGGTGTCGTCACGATATTTCGCATTTCGGATCTTGACATCACCAAAACGGGTAAATAGCCAGCCATTACGCGCATTTCTAGTCGGCATCACACAGTCAAACATGTCGATGCCGTTGGAGACCCCCTGTACCAGGTCTTCAGGGGTCCCTACACCCATCAGATAGCGCGGTGCTTGTTCGGGCAGGCGAGGCGCGACGTGTTTGAGAATACGCAACATGTCTTCTTTAGGCTCGCCTACCGACAGGCCGCCAATGGCGTAGCCATGAAAACCGATGTCTTTAAGCCCTTCAAGCGACTCATCGCGCAGATTTTCGAACATGCCGCCCTGAACAATGCCAAACAAGGCGTTCGGGTTGTTCAGTGCATCAAACGACTCACGTGAACGGCGTGCCCAACGCAAAGACATACGCATGGAGCGTGCCGCTTCTTCTGCGGTCGCGGGGCGGTCATTAATCATATAAGGCGTGCACTCGTCGAACACCATCACGACATCAGAATTTAGTGCGGTCTGAATTCTCATGGATTCTTCAGGCGTCAAAAATAACTTTGCCCCGTCAATGGGCGAGGCGAATTTGACGCCTTCTTCGGAGATTTTGCGCATGCCTTGCAGGCTAAATACCTGAAAGCCGCCTGAGTCTGTCAAGATCGGTTTTTGCCACTGCATGAAACCATGCAGCCCGCCGTGTTTGGCGATCACTTCAGTCCCGGGCCTGAGCCACAAATGAAAAGTGTTACCCAGAACAATCTGTGCGCCGACCTCGTCGAGTTCATGCGGCATCATCGCTTTGACGGTGCCATAGGTCCCAACAGGCATGAATATTGGTGTGTCGACTACGCCGTGATTGAGCGTCATCCGCCCGCGCCGTGCGTGTCCTTCGGTCGCCAGCAACTCGAATTTCAAGCCTGCATTCAGAGGTGTGGGAGTGGGTTGAGTGGGTAATGTGTCAAGCTGGGTCAAAGTGTGTGATTCCGTTCAAGAAACATGGCGTCCCCGTAACTAAAGAAACGGTAACGCTCAGCAATAGCGTGGGTGTAAGCGGTTTTCATTGTGTCCAAGCCAATCATGGCCGCCACGAGCATCAATAACGTGGATTGTGGCAAATGGAAATTTGTCACCATCGCATCGACAACCTGATAGCGATAGCCGGGGGTAATAAATAGACGCGTATCGCCTGCGTGAGGTGCAAGTACGAAAGTCCGGTGATCGGTGCGCGGTGTGCCCGCATTCGCCTCAAGCTGTGCCTTGGCTGCGGACTCTAGGGCGCGCACACTCGTTGTGCCCACGGCAATCACTCTGCCACCTGCTGCACGCGCTTGAGCAATGGCCTGAGTCGTCGCTGCGGGGACGGTGTACCACTCCGCATGCATGATGTGATCAGACAAGCGGTCGACGCGAACCGGCTGAAACGTTCCGGCACCGACATGAAGCGTCACAAACGCAGTGCAGACACCCATTTTTTTGAGATGCAACAGCATCTCTTCGTCAAAGTGCAGACCTGCCGTGGGGGCCGCAACCGCACCCGGCGACCGCGCATAGACTGTCTGGTAGCGTTGGTCGTCTTGAGCGTCGGGTGTGTGCGTAATGTATGGGGGCAGTGGCATGGCACCATGGCGCTCAAGTATCTCCAGCACGGGCGCCTCGAATTCAAGGATAAACAGGTCGTCTTCGCGACCCAAAACCGTGACGTCCACAGCCTCAGCTAGCCGTAACTTGCTCCCTGCAACGGGGGACTTGCTCGAACGGACATGGGCCAGGGCAATATTCTGGGCCGTGATGCGCTCGATCAGGACTTCAACCTTGCCACCGGTGGCTTTTTGTCCGAACAGCCGTGCTTTGATTACACGCGTATCGTTAAAAATCAGCAAATCGTCTGGGCGTAGCAGCGAAGGCAGATCCGCAAAGGTCAGATCCGCGAGACGCCCTTGCTCGTTTGCGTGGAGCAATCTGCTGGCTCGGCGGGTTGCGGCTGGCGACTGAGCAATCAGTTCTGCTGGGAGGTCGTAGTCGAAATCAGCGACAGTGAGGGTATTGGATTCGTTCATTTGCGGGCATTTTAAGCCGGCCGGCGGCGTTTTTTTGTATGCTGTCAGCTTAATCAGGGAAATAGGTGTTGATATGCGTGCGTGGAAGTCGACAGTTGAGCTTGTTTTGGCACGGACCATCGCGCGAGCGGCGGGTGTATTGTTGACCATGGCAGGGATGCATGTGAGTGCGCAAGGCGCGCTGCCCCCAGAGCTGGCAAGCGTCTGGGCGCAAAATAAATTACCCGAGTCGTCCTTGTCGTTGGTGGTCCAGGAGGTGAGTGGGCCGCGATTGTTTGCCATCCACCCAGAGAAGCCTCGTAATCCGGCCTCAGTCATGAAACTTGTGACCACGTACGCAGCGATTTCACGGCTCGGACCCACCTATGTCTGGAATACTGACTTTTTGATTGATGGCAAAGCACAGATCGATCCGCAGGGTGTACTGAATGGTCCGCTTTATTTGCGCGCCGGGGGGGATCCTGTTTTATTAGTACAGGATTTATGGCGCCTGATGCGCGATATGCGGTTGCGCGGTATCCGTGAAATACCAGAAATCGTAGTGGACCGATCGATCTTTGGTGACGTGACCATCGATCCCGCACAGTTTGATGGGGCGGGTGATCGCCCCTATAACGCGAGCCCTGATGCCTTTATGGTTGGTTTTGGTTCTTTGCGTCTGGTGTTTACGCCTGACCCACTGACCAAGACCTGGAAGTCCTTTATCGACCCTCCCATCCCTGGCGTGCAGATTGACAGTAATGTTGCATGGACCGACGCGAAATGCCCAAGCTCTCCCGCGATTTCGACGGACACAACTTTTGAAAATGGCAATGTGCGCTTTCGGGTCTCAGGTCGGGCTGCGGGCGCGTGTGGCGAATTTGATGTGTTCAGACTGGGGCTGTCACAGCAGGAGTTCGGCGCAAGACTATTGAAAACAATGTGGCAAGATGTGGGGGGCACGCTGACCGGTGCAGTGAGAAATGGGGCGATCCCTGGTGATGCGCAAGCCATCGCTTCACATCAGTCGCCGCCGCTGTCAGCAGTCATCCGTTTGATTAATAAAAAGAGCAATAACGTCATGACACGGATATTGCTGCTCACGCTAGGCGCCGAGGCAGGAGCCAGACCTGCGACGGTCGACGGTAGCGTTCAAGTCGCGCTTTCCATTCTCGCGCGTCAAGGCTTGGACATGAAAGGTTTAGTACTTGATAACGGTTCAGGTTTATCGCGTGTGGGGGTTGTATCCGCGGACAGTCTCACCGACATGCTGCAAAAGGCCTGGATGTCCCCCGTCATGCCTGAGTACGTATCCTCGCTTTCTATCTTGGGCATAGACGGGACCTCGAGAAATCGTCTGCGCGACCCTTCTACCCGATCTATGGCGCATGTCAAAACAGGTGGCTTGCGTGATGTCCGCTCCATCGCTGGCTACGTATGGGGCGCGAGTGGCAAGCGTTACATTGTTGTGAGCATGGTGAATCATGAGCGGGCACATGATGCGCGCGCTTTTGAAAACGCACTGATTGCCTGGCTGGCAACAAAATGATCTCAATACCTAAAACCCTGAAACAAGCTGCACTGCCTGTACTCATGTTGTTGATGGGGCCTGGTGTTGCGCGTGCGGATATGTGTAATGCGAAATTTTTTCACGACGGTGGCATCATCGAGATCGCAGGATCTGGAATTTTTTCTATTAATGCAAAGATGGCTTTCAGCCAGGTCAAAAAATCCAACGCTGAGGTGTGCCAGGCAAAAGTGCGTGGGTTTGCAAATTATTCATTGATGGGAATGTTTACAGGCGCCAATGAATTGGATCATCTGATGTTAATTAATGGGAGCAAATCCAGCCTCACTAAAATAGCCCCAGGTAAATCACCAGATGCCGCGACGTTTGATTTACGGATGCTGAATATTTTTGGCTATGGCGCGCCTATTCAGTCCGCAGGTCAACGTTTCCCTGCCCAGTCGTTCAGACTGGATCTGGGCGATCCCAGTCAGGCAACGACTCCTTTGACTGTACGTACAGGTGAAAAAACAGTGGGTGCCAGACAATCCATTCAAACGGCCTTGGGACAGCAATCTTGTTGGCCGGTGCGTTATGCCCGTAATACCGATGCCACCGTCGCGAATTTGAGAGGCATTACGATCCCCGTCCCGCCTATCCAGTCACAAATTACCGATTGGTTTTGTCCTCAGGCCAATCTGGTGATGAAGCAAGAGGTGGAGCATGCTGGGCAACGCGGTGTGATTGAGGTCAAGTCAGTCAAATGATTAGTCATTTAAATAATTGATATATATCAATTATTTAAATGAGTTTCTATCTGTGACCCTGCTACTATGAAGTTCATATTGGTTTTCAGGAGAACACCATGACACAGAAAGATACGATCGTTCAGGATGTGCACGCTGCGCAGGAAAAACTGATTTCCAGCGTCAAGCTCAGCCTAAATGACGCCGAAGCTTTGTTACGCGAAGCGGCTACGGCGACAGGCGAGCGCGCCAGCGAATTGCGAGAGCAAGCCTTATCCTCATTGAAACAGACTCGTGAAGCCTTATACGATGCGCAGGACGAAGTGCTTGCTCAAGGCCGAAAAGCTGTTCGCGCAACAGATGAGTATGTGCACGATAAACCTTGGCAGGCAATTGGGATCGCAGGGCTGGCAGGATTGTTGCTCGGTGTGTTGTTGACCCGTCGCTGAAACTGCTATGACAATTAAACAGACGATTGCGAGTGCTGCGTCGGATCTTGTGTCGATGATTCGAACGCGCATCGCGCTGTTTGGTCTCGAGTTAAGCATTGAGACTTCGCGCCTGCTTGGTTTGCTGGGTTTGTTTTGCGCGACACTCGTGTTTGGGCTGTTGGCGGCACTGGTTTTTTCACTTTGGATCGTGGCATTTTTTTGGGATACACCCCATCGAATGCTTGCAATCGGACTGCTAGGCGGGGCATACGCGCTTGCCGCAATCGTTTTTTTGACGATCCTGGGTCAGCGATTGAAAAACGGCACGATGCCTTTTCAGGCCAGTTTGCAAGAGCTGGAGCGCGACGCGCACATGTTTACGCGTTTGAAAAGCGGTTCAACAGACGCGCAACATGACGGTGGCGATTCAAACCAAAAGGATGTTTTTTGAAGCATCTCTCAACCCAGCGATTTGATCGCGCGGTGCACCTTGAGATGTTGCGCGCGCGCGCAGCCATTGAGCGGGAGAACTTTGCAGCGCATGTTGAGCAGTTGTCTGTTCAAGCCAGCCCGATGCATTTTTTGGCAAGCCTATTTCAGTTTCGTCGTAAAAGCTGGGTCAGAAACACTGCTGACTTTCTTGCGCATTATCCGCTGATCCTCTCCACGCTGTCTTCCGTGCTGATGGGCAGGTCGTCTGGTGCCGCAAGAGGGGCGGGTTTGATTTTGACGCTTTTGCAGGCTCTGGCATCGCAGCAAAAAAAAGGCGCATCTTCGGATAAGTAATCCGCGCATGCGCTTTTCTTTTTTCTACTCTGTAGCGCTTGTACTGGGGTGTTAGGCTACAGCCCGAGCTCTCCCCACATTGCGTCAACGCGTTGTTTCGTTGCTTCATCCATTTGAATGGGCGTGCCCCATTCGCGCTGGGTCTCACCTGGCCATTTGTTGGTGGCATCCATTCCCATTTTTCCACCTAGTCCTGAGACCGGTGAGGCGAAGTCGAGATAATCGATCGGTGTGTTTTCAACCAATAATGTATCGCGCACTGGATCCATGCGGGTGGTCATCGCCCAGACCACTTCTTTCCAGTCGCGTGGATTAATGTCCTGATCGACAACTACGATGAATTTTGTGTACATGAATTGGCGCAGAATGCTCCAGAGCCCAAACATCACACGTTTCGCATGCCCCGGATACTGCTTGCGAATGGAAACAACAGCAAGACGATAGCTGCATCCTTCGGGTGGCAGGTAAAAGTCGATAATTTCAGGCAGCTGACGCTTTAGGATCGGCACGAACACTTCGTTGAGGGCAACGCCTAGCACCGCAGGCTCGTCAGGCGGTTTGCCGGTGTAGGTCGAGTGATAAATCGGATTGCGTCGCATGGTGATGCGATCAACAGTGAAGACCGGGAACCAGTCTTGCTCGTTGTAGTAACCCGTATGGTCGCCATAGGGACCTTCGAGCGCGAGCTCATAATCGGAGGCCGGGGGCGGATTGACCCCGGCGGGGACTTCCGGTTTGATTGCGCGTGGGTCACTGCTGGGGAGTAAGTGACCTTCCAGAATAATTTCTGCTGTTGCAGGGACAGATAAGTTGCTACCGAGTGCCGAGGTGACTTCGGTACGTGCACCGCGTAATAAACCGGCAAACTGATACTCAGAGAGTGAATCAGGCACAGGGGTCACCGCTCCCAGCGTAGTCGCTGGGTCTGCGCCCAAGGCTACCGCGATTGGAAATGGCGTGCCTGGGTTTGCCAGTGCATGATCACGAAAATCCAGTGCGCCACCGCGATGTGAGAGCCAGCGCATGATCAATTTGTTGCGACCGATGACTTGCTGGCGATAAATCCCGAGATTCTGTCTTTTCGCGTTGGGGCCGCGCGTAATCACGAGCCCCCAGGTGAGTAGCGGTGCAATATCACCCGGCCAGCAAGTCTGGATGGGGAGTTTTGCCAGATCAACATCCTGGCCTTCCCAGACAATTTCCTGGCAGGCTGCACCGCGAATATTTTTAGGGCTCATGTCCCAGAGCGCTGCCTTGAGCATGGATACCTTGGCAAAGGCATCGCGCAGACCTTTTGGTGCCTCAGGTTCTTTTAACGAAGCCAGTAGTTCGCCAATTTCACGCAAGGCGGAGGTGTTTTCAGCGCCCATGCCTTGCGCAACACGCTGCGGAGTCCCAAACAAGTTCGTTAGAACGGGCATCGTGGCTTGCTTGCCCATTTGCGTGACATGTTCAAACAGCAGTGCCGGGCCTTCTGCTTTGAGTACCCGATCAGAAATTTCTGTCATCTCGAGCTCGGCGGCGACCGGGCGCGTGATGCGTTTGAGGTCTCCAGCGCGCTCGAGCTGGCCGATGAAATCTCTTAAGTCTTTGTATTTCAAGGTATCAACTCGCTAAAACGGTTACATTTCCATCAATGAATGGAAGATTAACATCCACATCGAAGCCAGTCGGGGACGGATACTGATGCCGCTTTCTTCTGTTGTTACGCTCTCAGGACATATTGTCAGTGGCTTGTACCGCAATATGTCCGAGTTTGTGCGGACGTGCGCCATCTATCTTGGGATTGCTGTGCTGGTTGCAGTGGTGATGGTTGCGGGTATGCCTGGTTTGCGTGCGCAGGCATTTCAAATGCATGGTGCGTTGCTCTATGCGCTGGCACCGGACTCTTTCGGACCCCCACCCTCGGCAATACGGGCTGGCCCGGTTGCCCCGCTTGTCTCAGCGATTTCTCTCGATGCCATTCCGGGTGATGCATTGCCAGAGCCCGGCCCGCGTGCCAATGCCCTGGTTTCAGGCGGACTGGCTGCGGGTTCAAATGCGGCGTATTCCGTTGCCCCCCCAAACACTGCGGGTTCAAGCGTAGCGTTGGCAAAGGTCACCGAGCCCTCCGGTCCTGCGTTGAGTCTGAGTGCATCCCAAGCAATGACAAAGTCTGGAATAACGGTTAAGCAAAAAGAAGCGCTGATTCAATATATTTCGCGAAAATATTTAATTGCAGTCGAGGCTGCGACCATGTTCGTAGACACTGCTTATGTCGTAGCTGACGAGGTTAATGTCGATCCGCTGCTGTTGCTTTCGGTGGTTGCAACGGAGTCGCATTTCAATCCCTATGCCGGTGGCCAGGCTGGGGGGGCGACCGGATTGATGCAAATAATTTTCAGTTTGCATCGTGACAAGTTTGCCAAGTTTGGTCGAGCCGAGTCGATGGCATTTAACCCGCTAACCAATATGCGGGTGGGTGCCTTGATCTTGAGTGATTGCGTGCGACGCAGGGGTTCGATCCCCCAGGGACTGCTCTGTTATTGCGGGGCCTCAAGCCCTACTGCTGATCGCGGCTATACCGAGAAAGTATTGTCTGAGCGCCGCCGTCTGGCTTTAGCGGGCGCTATCCCACTCAAAGATTAAGTGGACGGCGCCTAGGTTGCCTGCGGCGTCGCCAGGTAGTATTCAGCTTAGATACGCTTTCATTCTGTGGACCGCTTCTTCAAGCCGCTCCAGTCCGGTTGTATAGGCAAACCGCATCGTATTGCTCGCGTGTGCCGGTCCAAAGTCTAGGCCTGCTACTGCAGCGACGCGTGCGCCGTGCAGCAGTGATGAAGAAAAGATACCGCTGTCCTGAGAATGGGCGGAGATATCGCCGTAGACATAAAAAGCGCCGTCCGGTTTGACGGGGACTTTGATTCCAATGGATTCCAGTGCGGGTACTAGAAAATCCCTGCGTTGCTGAAATGCAAGGCGGCGCTGTTCATATAAAGCGATGGACTCATCCTCAAAACAGGCGATCGCGCCGTGTTGGGAAAGAGTGGGGGCGCAGATGACGTAGCTCGCGGCCATTTTTTCAATGGGAGCCACCATATGTTGTGGAACAATCATCCAGCCCAGGCGCCAACCCGTCATGTTGAAGTATTTGGAAAAACTGTTCAGGATGATCACGTTGTCATCCAGTGCGAGAGCTGATTGCCGTTGACCGTCATAGGAAAGGCTTAAGTAAATTTCGTCCATCATCACAAACCCCTGTCGCGCGTGGACAGTTCGAATCAGGCGATCCAGTTCGTCGCGTGCGATGGAGGTGCCGGTCGGGTTGCTGGGAGACGCGATCAGCACGCCGCGAGTTGACGGCCCCCAGTGTTGTGCGATGTCCTGACTCGACAGTTGGTATCTGTTTTCTGCTGTGGTGGGGATCAGTTTGGTGATGCCGCCCGCAGCACCTATAAAATTTCGATTGGGTGGGTAACAGGGGTCTGGCATTAGCACTTCGTCACCTGGATTGACCAAGGCCATTGCGGCGAGCATCAAGGCACCGCTCGCACCCGAGGTCACAATGACGCGAGAGGGTTCGACTGTTACGCCGAGGTGTTTTGCATAAAATCCAGCAATTGCTTCGCGTAACTCAGGCAGGCCTGCGGGCGCACTGTAGCTGCTGAGTCCGGCACGGCTGGCGCGCTCCATGGCCTCGACGACGCGTGGGGCTGCGGTAAAGTCTGGTTCTCCGACGCCAAGGCTGATAATGTCGATACCAGCACGCTGCAGGGCAGACGCTTCTTTCAGCAGTTCAACCGCGTGAAAAGTGACGGTGTCGCGCGTGCGGGTAGCCAGTAGTGTCATGTTTAATCTCCAATCAGGAGCAGAATTGTAGTGGGTTCACCAACATCCAGACGAGCTTTCCTGCTTGGTCGCAGAACACCCCCCTCAGCGTGGGGTAAGTTCTGTGCGCGCCTGTCTCGCACCTGCAGTGGCCAGGTACGGTGGGAAGATCAGCCAGGGCAGAAACAGGCTTGGCTGACGCCTGCGCGGGAGGGTGATGTGTTGCATGCCCACGCTCTGTGCAGGGAGTATCAGATTCAAATGGCGCTGGCGGGTACTCAGCCTGTCGTGTCACAGCCAGACAAACCGTTGCCGCGGCTCTGGATCGAGTCTGGCTCGGCCTGGGCCTGCATTACGCCTTGTGACAGTGCGGGTCTAATCTGGCGCGCGGATGGCGGTACGCCATTACACGCACTGCAGCAGGCGGGTGTCCAGGCGGTACAGGATGTGGATCCACAACAAACTGTGGCGCAATGGCTGGCTTCAGCGGCGTCTTCCCGATGGCCAACCGGTCAGGGCGCATACAGTGGCATCGAGCAAGTTCAGGTGATGCTGGCGGACGGTACCGTTGCCGTGCTCGGTCCCTTTGGCGCCAACGCCACGGCGCCTTTGAGCAGTTTGACCGTTCAGAAAATGATTCCAAAACTGTTTGAACTCGCCGGTTCGGATTTGGCACGCCAATGCGCTCAGGCCGCAGTCTGGCCCGTCAGGTATCGTCTCGATGCCTTGATGCCCGCAGAAGGGCTAGAAGTCAATCTGGCTTGGTTGTTCGCCGGGCATGGGGCGAGTCTTGGGTGGGTGCAGGCCGTGTGGTTCAGGCGCGATACGGTGTTCGAAAAAATACGCGCAAAGGCGGAGATAGATTCAACAGACTCTGTTGTTGTATCTGCAGAGCAAAGTGCTGCATTGGCACGAGCGCTAAAGGAGTCATTTGACCCTATAGGGATTTTCCCTTAAATCTTGCTGTAAACGGGCTAGAATCAGCACCTTGATCAATTGAATCACACCGTAACGGACCATCATGGAAGAAAATTTTCGTAAAGCAGCTCTCGAATATCACGAGCAGGGTCGACCCGGAAAGATTTCAATTGCGCCCACTAAGCAGTTGACCAACCAACGGGATCTGGCGCTAGCTTACTCACCTGGTGTAGCCGCTGCATGCGAGGAGATCGTGATTGATCCCGCTAATGCGTATCGCTACACAGCGCGTGGAAATCTGGTCGGTGTGATCACCAACGGCACGGCAGTGCTCGGCCTGGGAAATATCGGCCCTCTTGCTTCCAAGCCGGTCATGGAAGGCAAAGCCGTACTCTTCAAGAAATTTGCCGGTATTGATGTATTCGATATCGAAATTAATGAACAGGATCCAGATAAGCTGGTTGAAATCATCGCGGGTCTGGAGCCAACTTTTGGTGGGATTAACCTCGAAGACATTAAGGCGCCTGAGTGCTTTACGGTTGAGCGCAAGCTGCGTGAGCGCATGCGTATCCCGGTCTTTCATGATGATCAGCACGGTACCGCGATTTGTGTCTCGGCAGCCTTCATTAACGGTCTGGAAGTCGTAGGTAAAGATATCAAGAAAGTAAAAGTCGCCGTCTCCGGTGCGGGGGCTGCAGCATTGGCCTGTCTGGATCTGATGGTGGATCTGGGTTTGCCTCTTGAAAATATCTGGGTCTCAGATATTGAGGGTGTGGTCTACGAGGGCCGCACAGCCTTGATGGATCCGGACAAACAGCGCTTCGCTCAAAAAACTGAGGCGCGCAAATTGGCAGACATCATTGTGGATGCCGATGTATTTTTAGGTTTGTCAGCTGGTGGTGTGCTCAAGCCAGAGATGGTGAAAGTGATGGCTAAGCGTCCGCTGATTCTGGCGCTGGCGAATCCAAATCCTGAAATTTTGCCAGCTGATGCGCATGCTGTGCGTGACGATGTCGTGATGGCAACTGGTCGCTCGGATTATCCGAATCAGGTCAATAATGTTTTGTGTTTCCCTTACATATTCCGAGGTGCCTTGGATGTGGGGGCCACGACCATCACGCGTGAAATGGAAAAGGCTGCGGTCGTGGCGATCGCCAAACTCGCTCAGGAAGAACAAAGCGAAGTCGTAGCGGCTGCTTATGGTACGTACGATGTTGCCTTTGGTCCTGAGTCTTTTATCCCGAAGCCGTTCGATCCTCGATTGATTGTGCGTATCGCACCCGCTGTAGCCAAGGCTGCCATGGAGTGTGGGGTCGCTACCCGTCCGATCGCTGATCTGGACGCCTACGTTGAACAACTTGAACAGTTTGTTTATCGTTCGGGCGCCTTTATGAAGCCACTGTTTGCGGGCGCTAAAGCCTATGTCCGCGAAGGTGCCAAATCACGCATTGTCTTCACGGAAGGAGAGGATGAACGTGTCTTGCGCGCGGTACAGGTCATCGTTGATGAAAAGCTGGCCAAACCTATTTTGGTCGGTCGTCCTAATGTATTGGCCGCAAGGATTGAAAAGTTTGGTTTGCGCTTGCGTTTAGGTGTTGATGTGGAAGTCACTAACGCAGAGTATGACGAGCGCTTCCATGATTACTGGACAGCCTACTGGGAAATGATGTGTCGCGATGGCGTGACCAAAGAGATGGCGCGTGTTGAAATGCGTCGCCGCCTGACGCTAATTGGCGCCATGATGGTTAAGATGGGCCATGCCGATGGCATGATCTGCGGCACAGTCAGTGGTTATGCGAATCATCTGCGCTATATCGATCAGGTGATAGGCAAACGCCCAGGTACGACAACCTACGCTGCAATGAATATTTTGTTGTTGCCGGAACAAACGATTGCTTTGGTGGATACGCATGTCAACGACGAGCCCAGCGCTGAGCAAATCGCTGAATATACGATTGCTGCGGCCCATCAGATGCGTCGACTCAATCTGATTCCTAAAGTCGCGTTGTTGTCGCGTTCTAATTTCGGTTCAGGGAGTTCAGCTTCTGGCGCCAAAATGCGTGCTGCACTTGAATTGATACGTGCCAAATCGCCCGAGTTAGAGGTTGATGGCGAGATGCATGGCGATTGCGCGCTGGATGAGTCGTTGCGCATGAAAATTCTCCCCTCTTCTACGCTCAAAGGTGCAGCAAATCTTTTAGTCTGCCCAAATGTGGACTCAGGAAATATTGCCTATAACCTTCTGAAAACAACGGCTGGCGGTAATGTGGCGGTCGGCCCTTTCCTGCTTGGTGTCAATGCGCCGATCCATATTTTGACTACAAGCGCGACCGTGCGCCGTATTGTCAATATGACAGCGTTGACTGTTGTAGAAGCGAATCACCCACGAAATGCCTGAAACAAATCCACACTCAAAAAAAATATTTTTTTGTTGAGTGTGGATTCTCACTCAGGTAAGTGTTACAAGACTGAAAACGGTACTGAAATGTTCTGTTCCGTTTCGAAACGAATACGCTATGGGGGCCTTCATTTAAGGAGCCATCAGTATGGGTAAAACAGTCGATTCCAAATTGCGACAGCTGTTGCAAAAAGGTGGTGACATCGATCCTTCACAGGGTCTGGATGCGCTCGAGGCTGCTGCGAAAGAACGTGGTCTGGCGTGGTGTGTGGCCGATTGTGAAAAAGCACGTAGCTGGTCTGCGGTGTTTCGTGCTGTTGTCAAAGCAGTCGATTATCCACAGTTCATCGGCGGCAGTTTCGAGGCGTTGTATGACTGCTTAAGCGATTCCTTGCTGGATCAGAAAGATGGCGTGGTTCTGATTCTCGATAAGTTGCATTCTGCCGATCCTGCGATCGTGAATGAGGGCAACGAGTTTTTACAAATCCTGAACGAATCCGTGCAGTTCGCACAAGAAAATGGCCGTGTATTCATTTATGCGATCCATCACGCGGGAAAGCATCCTGACGCGGTGCCAGGCAAAGTCAATAACTGGAGTGATGAGCCGGCCTGACAGGTTAGTGATCACGGCCCGACTGATGGCTACCAACCCAGCAACGCGGTTGCCGCAGCGACCATCGCGAGTGCCGCGGTTTCTGTTCTCAATACTCTGGCGCCAAACCTGACGCATTGCACTTGATGGCGGTGCGCGCAATCCAGTTCCTGAGGACTCCAGCCACCTTCTGGCCCCACCATCAGCGTTAAAGCTGGATTGGTGTGGAGGTTGGCCTGAGGGCTGGTCAGCCAGGCATTGAATTCGATCGCACCCCCAGGGTCGCAGAGCAGACGACTATCCTGCGTTGGCTCAAGTAGCGCTTTTTCGAGCGTTAACGGCGACTCGATTCGCAATAACCGGTTTCGTCCACATTGCTCAGAAGCAGACTCGATTATTTTGTTCCAGTGGAGCAGGCGTTTTTCCAAGCGAGGTCCGGATAGTTGCAGTACGCTGCGCTGGGCCGCGACGGGAATGATGCGCGAGACACCTAGCTCGACGGCTTTTTCAATCACCCAGTCCATTTTGTCGCCGGAGGGGAGTCCCTGCAAAAGTGTGATCTGACCAGCGAGTTCCGCCTCTTTGGGCGTATGTTCAGCCAGCGCGCAGCTAGCAACTTTCCCATTAAAATCAAGGACTCCGCTGTATTCTCCCCCTCTGCCGTCGAACAAAGTGATCTGGCTGCCTGCAGCCAGTCTCAACACCCGGACGTGATGCGCCAAAGCCTCAGGTAATGTGAGTATCTGGTGGGCGTGTAGGGGTTCAGAACAATAAAAACGAGGGCTTGACATTCTGACGGCTCAAAAGGGGGATTACGGATAAGTACGGGTGCTAAAATCCTAGGTTTTGTAACCCATTTTCCGATCCCGTGATGAAATTTACGTGTGATCTGGGTAAAACAACTAAGACGAACCCTTTCGATGACTCAAACAACCGCTACACCCGTGAATCTGGCAGATGCCATCCGCGCCCTCGCTATGGACGCTGTCCAGCAAGCTAATTCGGGTCATCCCGGTGCGCCGATGGGCATGGCTGAAATGGCGCAAGCACTCTTCACCCGTCATCTGCAGCACAATCCAGCGGATCCTGCCTGGGCCAATCGGGACCGTTTTGTGTTGTCCAACGGTCATGCTTCGATGCTGGTGTACGCACTATTGCATCTGACCGGTTACGACTTGCCCATGGATGAGTTGCGCAAGTTCCGCCAGTTGCATTCCAAAACACCCGGTCATCCCGAAGTGGGTGTCACGCCTGGTGTGGAGACCACAACGGGTCCTCTGGGTCAGGGCCTCGCGAACGCGGTTGGTATGGCGTTGACCGAGTCATTGCTGGCGGCAGAATTCAATCGCCCTGGTCATACGATCGTTGATCACCACACCTACGCATTTGTGGGTGATGGCTGCCTGATGGAAGGCATCTCGCATGAAGTCTGCTCGCTGGCAGGCACATTGCGGCTCTCTAAATTGGTCGTGCTGTATGACGATAACGGTATTTCAATCGACGGTAATGTTGAAAACTGGTTCGCAGACGACACCGGTAAACGCTTTGAGGCGTATGGCTGGAATGTTATTCGTGTGGCCGACGGCCATGACGTCAACGCCGTCGATCAAGCGCTCGCCCAGGCCCGTCAGCTCGGACAGCAGCACAGTCGTCCTACGCTGATCGTCTGTCGCACAGTCATTGGTCAGGGTGCCCCGACTGTTGCGGGTACCGATAAAGTACATGGCGCTCCCTTGGGCGCAGAAGAAATCGCCAGAACGCGGGCCGCCATCGGTTGGTCTCATGTTCCCTTTGAAATCCCGGCTGAGGTCTATGCTGGTTGGGATCAGCGAGTGATCGGTGCTGCGCATCAAGCCTCCTGGCAAAAACTGTTTGACGCCTATTCGACACAATTTCCTGCCGACGCTGCAGAGTTCACACGCCGCATGCAGGGTGCTTTACCCGCTAACTTTGCCGATACAGCCAAGCAATTGCTGGCTGCGACCGATGCAAAAGCCGAAACGATTGCTACCCGCAAAGCATCCCAGCTTGCGATCACCGCTCTGGTTGAGGCGTTGCCTGAAATGCTGGGCGGCTCTGCCGATCTGACCGGCTCTAACTTTACGGACTGGAAAGGTGCGCAAGCCGTTCGTGCTGGTGAGGATGGAATCAAATTTGGCCGTCACATTAATTACGGTGTGCGCGAATTCGGTATGGCGGCGATCATGAATGGTGTGGCGTTGCATGGCGGCTATTTGCCCTTTGGCGGAACCTTCCTGACTTTCTCTGATTATTCGCGCAATGCCTTGCGCATGGCCGCGTTGATGAAGCAGCGTGTCGTCCATGTGTTCACCCACGACTCGATCGGACTGGGCGAGGATGGTCCAACGCATCAATCGGTCGAGCATGCAAGCAGCCTGCGCCTGATTCCTAACCTTTCCGTATGGCGCCCTTGCGACACGGTTGAGACAACGGCCGCCTGGCTGGCTGCTGTGGAGCGCCCAGCCAGCATCGGTATGGATGTCCATGCGGGCGGACCGACCGCTTTATTGTTGTCTCGTCAGAATCTTCCTTTTGTTGCCCGGGATGCTGCAACACTGGCAGCAGTTTCGCGTGGTGGTTATGTGCTGCAAGAAGCAGCCAATGCGCGTGCCGCAATCATCGCGACTGGCTCTGAGGTGGCGATTGCCATCGAAGCACAAAAATTACTCGCTGCTGAGGGAATCGCTGTGCGCGTTGTCTCGATGCCAAGCACGGATGTGTTTGATAAGCAGGATGCCGCCTGGCGCGCGCAGGTTTTGCCCAAGGGTATGCCGCGTGTTGCGGTTGAAGCGGGTGTTACCGCGTTCTGGCACAAGTATGTGGGTCTTGATGGTGCGGTCGTGGGCATCGATACCTATGGTGAGTCTGCACCGGCAGGTGCATTGTTCAAGCATTTTGGTCTGACTGCTGAAAAAGTAGCTCAGGCGGTCAAGCAAGTTTTATAAAATTTCAAAACTAGGAGCATGTTGTCATGACGATTCGCGTTGCTATTAACGGTTATGGTCGTATCGGTCGCAATATTTTGCGTGCCCACTACGAAGGCGGCAAAAAACACGACATTCAAATCGTTGCCATCAACGACCTGGGTGATCCAAAGACTAACGCTCACCTGACACAGTACGACACTGCCCACGGAAAATTTTCCGGTACGGTTGGCGTGGAAGGTGACTACATGGTTGTCAACGGCGACAAGATCCGCGTATTGGCTAACCGTAACCCCGCTGAGTTGCCCTGGGGCGAGTTGAACGTTGACGTTGTGCTCGAGTGCACAGGCTTTTTTACTTCAAAAGAAAAAGCATCCGCTCACATCAAAGGTGGCGCTAAAAAAGTCATTATCTCCGCACCGGGTGGTAAAGACGTCGATGCAACCATTGTGTTTGGCGTGAACGACAAGGTTCTGAAAAAAGAAGACACCGTTATCTCCAATGCATCATGCACCACCAACTGCCTGGCACCACTGGTCCAGCCGTTGAACGAAAAGCTGGGTGTGGTCACGGGTCTGATGACAACGATCCACTCCTATACCAACGATCAGGTGCTGACCGACGTTTATCACGAAGATTTGCGCCGTGCCCGTTCAGCAACCATGAGCATGATTCCTGCGAAAACGGGTGCTGCGGCAGCCGTGGGCCTGGTGTTGCCAGAACTCAATGGCAAACTTGATGGTTTCGCGATTCGTGTTCCAACCATCAATGTGTCGCTGGTTGATCTGTCGTTCATCGCTAAGCGCGACACCACAGTCGAAGAAGTCAACGCCATCATGAAAGAAGCCTCAGAAGGCGCACTCAAAGGCATTCTGACGTATCAGACCGAGCAACTGGTCTCCGTTGATTTCAACCACAACCCAGCTTCGAGCAACTTCGATGCCACGCTGACTAAAGTTTCAGGTCCGCTGGTTAAAGTTTCGTCCTGGTACGACAACGAGTGGGGCTTCAGCAATCGTATGCTCGACACCACTGTTGCGCTGATGTCAGCAAAATAATCGCTGCATTGGATAAGGGGCCCTTCGGGGCCCTTTTGTTATTTTCCTCTTTCATTTGGCCATTCCATCATGACGACAGTTCATACTCTTTCCGCCTTGGCGCAATCAGGCAAGCTCGCCGGTAAAAAAGTTTTTATTCGCGCCGACCTGAATGTTCCTTTCGATGACGCAGGCAACATCACAGAAGACACCCGCATCCGTGCTTCCGTGCCTGGTATAAAGCTTGCGCTGGACGCGGGCGCAGCCGTCATGGTGACCTCGCATCTGGGCCGTCCTACCGAAGGCACCTTGACGCCTGCGGACTCTCTGGCACCGATTGCTAAGCGGTTGTCCGAGCTGCTGGGGATGGACGTCCCGCTGATTCAGAACTGGGTGGAAGGTGTGAGCGTGGCACCGGGTCAAGTGGTATTGCTTGAGAACTGCCGCGTCAACAAAGGCGAAAAGAAAAATGATCCTAAGTTGTCCAAAAAAATGGCTGCGCTATGCGATGTCTATGCCAACGATGCATTTGGTACCTCACACCGGGCCGAAGCAACGACTTATGGGATTGCTGAATACGCGCCGATCGCTTGTGCAGGTCCATTGTTGCAAGCCGAGCTCGAAGCGCTGGGACGCGCATTGCATGCACCCAAGCGTCCTTTGGTGGCGATCGTTGGCGGATCTAAAGTTTCAACCAAGCTCTCGATCTTGCAATCCCTGGCCGATAAGGTGGATCAGCTGATCGTAGGAGGCGGTATTGCCAACACGTTCATGCTTGCAGCGGGTTTGCCAATCGGTAAGTCTTTGGCGGAGCCCGAGCAGTTGGAAGAAGCCCGCGCTGTGATGGAAAAAATGCAGGCACGTGGTGCAGCCGTGCCCATCCCGACTGATGTGGTGTGCGCCACTGAATTTTCAGCGACCGCAAAAGCAACCGTCAAAGCTGCCAAAGATGTCGGTCCCGATGATCTGATTCTGGATATTGGTCCCGATACGGCTCAACAGCTTGCTGGCATTCTTAAGCAAGCAGGTACGATTGTCTGGAATGGTCCGCTTGGCGTGTTTGAATTTGCTGCGTTTGCCAATGGCACTGAAGTCGTCTCACAGGCGATAGCTGACTCAGCGGGATTTTCAATTGCAGGGGGCGGGGACACGCTAGCCGCGATTGCTAAATTCGGAATCACTGACAAAGTTGGTTATATCTCGACTGGCGGTGGAGCATTCCTCGAATTCCTCGAAGGCAAAACTTTGCCTGCTGTGGATATTTTGCAAAAGCGTGCAGCGAGCTGAGTTGTTTGTTTTCAAGACTAATTGAATAACCCTGTCTGAGTGATCCGGCAGGGTTATTTTTCAATCGACTATGAATAAGGTCGCACCATCCTTGGTGGATGACTGGTGGGGTTCCGCCCCGTCAGCGACCTGATAGCTCATTCCTGGTTTAAGCGCAAAAGTCCGGCCGTCTTTTAGCGCAGTATGTAATATGCCAGATAAGCACAGCAGGATATGTCCTTTCTCACACCAGTGATCCGCAAGATATCCTGCGCTGTATTCAACCATCCTGACACGGATGGTGCCGAATTGGCAGGTGCGCCAAAATGCTTTGCCGGTCGTGCCCGGATGCTCGGTTACAGGAATGGTCGACCAGTCAGTCGTGCCAAACGGAATATTTTGAATTTGCATGTTTTTTCCTTAGTTTGACTTGATATTTATTGGGTTTGCCCCCATTGTGAATACCTATTCATCTTTTGGGTGCGCTTGCTGCCACCTTGCATATGGAATTCAGAGACTACTACAAGATTCTTGAAGTACCACGGGACGCTTCGCAGGATGATATCCGCAAGGCTTACCGTAAACTCGCCCGTAAATATCATCCGGATGTCAGCAAAGAGCCAGATGCGGAAAAGCGGATGCGCGATGTCAATGAGGCCAATGATGTATTGCGCGACGCCGAAAAGCGTGCGGAATACGATGCGCTGGCGGCCGGGGTTTCAGGTGGTAACGGTAAGGCACCTCCTCCAGGCTGGGATCGTGATTTTGAGTTTTCCGGCGCAGGCGGTGGTGGCGCGGATGGCGATTTCAATGATTTTCTGAATGGAATGTTCAAACAAGCGGCCCGTAAGCGTCAGGGCTATGCCGCTGGGCAAGGCGGCACCCATACGGGTGGGCACCCCGGTCAGGGCTTTGCAGGCGGTCAGGGTAGCCAGACATTCAAAATGCGTGGTGAAGACCATCATGCGGATATTGAAATCAGTCTCGAAGACAGTTTTTCAGGCGTTACGCGTGAGCTGAGCCTGCGTTCTGTGCAGCTCGACGAGCAGGGACGCCCTTATATGGGTACCCGGACCTTGAGCGTCAAGATCCCAACCGGTGTGAAAGAAGGTCAGATGATCCGTCTTGCGGGGCAAGGCATGCCTGGTGAGGGGGGAGGTGAGTCTGGTGATTTATTCCTGACGGTTCGTTTTGCTGCCCACGCGGTTTATAAAGCGGATGGACGTGATCTGAGCATGCATTTGCCGATTACCCCTTGGGAAGCAGCCCTGGGTGGGCAGGTTCATGCCCCGACCATGCAAGGCGAGGTCGAAGTCAATATTCCTGCCGGCAGCAAACAAGGCGGTAAATTGCGTTTGCGTGGCAAAGGTCTGCCGGGCGAGCCTGCGGGTGACCTGTATTTGATACTCGATATCGTCTGGCCTCCCGCCGATAACGAGGCGACACGCGCAGCCTATCAACAACTTGCCAGTGCGGCACCTTTTAATCCCCGCCGTCATTTGGGAGTCTGATCATGAACAACATTACGATTTGTACCGCCCAGTTAGTCGATCATGACGCCCCTGTCACACTTGAGGAGCTCGCTCGGTTTTGTGAACAACAGACTGAATGGGTGCTGAATCTGGTTGATCAGGGCGTGGTTCCGGCCTCAAAAGGGCAATCCTCAGGACAGTGGGTATTCACCAGTGTCTCGGTGACACGCGCACGCCATGTAGCTCGCCTGCAGCGCGATTTCGAGGTGAATCTCGATGCCGCGGCTTTAATGGTGGATTTGATGGAAGAAGTACGTCATTTGCGTGGCCGCCTGTCTTTGCTTAAATAGCTCAGCCGTAAGGATGTCTGTAAAACTTAACGGACATCCGCTCTTAATTCAATTTCGTTATAAGTAAATTACTTATCAGTCATTTCGGATATATAGGGATTCGCCTAAACTCCTAATCCCTGCCAGGTTCTCAGGCATATAAAGATCCAATGGACTGTTAGGAGCATGCCTCGAAGCATGCTGACGGAATGAATATGAATGCTGGCCCTCTCCAATCCAATACCTATGTCTTGCAAGCTCAAAACCTGAGGTTGCAATATGGTGACGCTGCGCCTTTGATTGATGGTTTAAACCTGACTGTCGCAGCGGGCGAGATCGTTGCGATACTTGGACCGAGTGGTGTCGGTAAATCCAGTTTGCTGCGTATTTTGGCGGGCTTGCAAAAAGCTTCTGACGGTAAAGTATTAGTCGATGGCGAGCCGATCGATGGGACCCATCCTCGTGTGGCGATGGCGTTTCAGGATCCCAGCTTATTACCTTGGTTAACGCTGGAAAAGAATGTTGCATTCGGGCTTGATTTTCGTCATCAGCCTGACATTACCAAAGCAGAAAAAAATCAACGTGTGACGGCAGCCATTCGCGAGGTGGGGCTAGAGCACGCCCGCCATCGGATGCCCGCAGAATTATCTGGCGGAATGGCGCAGCGTACTGCCCTGGCGCGTTGTATCGCACGACAGCCTGAAGTCATTTTGCTTGATGAGCCGTTCGGTGCACTCGACGAAGTCACACGCGCAGCCATGCAGCGTTTGCTGCTCAAGTTACGAGAGGATCTGGGTACTGCGGCGGTGCTGATTACCCATGATATCGATGAGGCCTTGCAGGTCGCAGACCGGATTGTTTTGCTCGGTGGTGCTCCCGCGCACGCGATCGGCGAATGGAAAATAGCTTATACCCAGCCGCGCGATGATCTGGTGGAGGAACTTGGCCAGCTTCGTATTGAAATACTGCGGACCTTGCATCGTGCCTTGCATCCACAGTCTGAAAAATCAAAAAATAATGCTGTTTCTGCAAACAACGTTATTCCACAAAATATGATTGAATCAAAGGAATTAGCTGATGTGTCTTGAATATATAACCCGCCGTGAGATGCTCAAACTTTCAAGCCTGCTGACTGTTGCGGGTGCAGCTCCTTTGCTGTCGGCGTTTAATGCACAAGCGCAGGGTAAAGCAGACGGTCCTGTAAAAATCGGCTATTTACCGATCACCGATGCCGCACCTCTATTGGTCGCACACAACAATGGTTACTTTAAAGACGCAGGTGTTGAGGTTGAAAAACCCGTCATGTTGCGCAGCTGGGCACAGCTGATCGAGGCGTTTATTTCCGGTCAGGTCAATGTGGTGCATTTACTCTCGCCGATGACAGTGTGGGCGCGCTTTGGTAGCAATGTGCCGGCCAAGGTTGTTGCCTGGAATCACGTCGATGGTTCGGCCGTTACAGTGTCTCCAGATATAAATGATTTAAAAGATCTCGGCGGCAAGACAGTTGCGATTCCTTTTTGGTATTCGATTCATAACGTTGTGTTGCAAGCTATGTTGCGCGATGCAGGTTTAAAACCCATATCCAGCAAACAAGGTAAGCCCGCTGCAGATGAGGTCAATCTGGTTGTGATGGCGCCCGCGGATATGCCACCTGCCTTGGCTGCGAAGACGATTGCCGGTTACATTGTCGCTGAGCCATTTAATGCCGTGGCCGAAACCATGGGGATCGGTAAAGTGTTGCGCTTTACTGGCGATGTCTGGAAAAATCATGCTTGCTGCACCGTGTTTATGCACGAGCGCGATCTGGAACAGCGGCCCGAGTGGTCCCAGAAAGTCGTCGACGCGATTGTGCGCGCCCAGCTCTGGATTCGTGACCATCGTGCTGAAACCGCCGAAATCCTCTCCAAGGAAGGTGCGAATCGCTATACTCCGCACGGTTTGCCCGCCTTGACTAAAGTGCTGGCCCCGCCCGCGTCGGATGCCCAGACTTACCTGGCTTCCCGTGCGATCCGTCACCCGGCCTGGCAGGAAAAGCGCATTGATTTTCAGCCTTATCCATATCCCAGCTATACCGAGGAACTCATCGCACGCCTGAAAGACACAATGATCGAGGCTGATCGTGGATTTTTAGCTACGCTCGATGGCAAGACTGCTGCGACGCAATTGGTCGATGATCGTTTTGTGAAGCGTTCGATTGAGGCGGTTGGAGGTCTTGGAAAATTTGGTCAACCTCCCGAGTATGTTCGCAAGGAAGTGATTGAGTTGTCATGAGTATGAATGTGTTGACACGTAACGCCTTCGGGCGGGCAGTACTTGGCGTAATGGGTATGCTGGTGTTGTTGGGAATGTGGTGGCTGCTGACTGTCCCGTTTTCAGCTGCTGGTGGCATGGGCCAGCGCTTTGCGCCCGGGCCATCTTTGTCAACCTTGTTTTCCATGTTGCAGGGCCATGAGATCTGGATTCATATCTCTGTGAGTTTGCAGCGTGTGGCGGTCGGTTTGGGCTTTGCTTTGCTTGTCGGCGTACCGCTAGGTTTATTGCTTGGCGCGTCTTCGATGATGAACGCCACCCTCTCGCCTGCCTTTCAATTTCTGCGCATGATCTCGCCGCTATCCTGGATGCCTATCGCTGTCATGGCATTTGGGGTCGGTGACAAGCCCGTTTATTTTTTGCTAGCTTTTGCGGCAATGTGGCCCATCATGCTCAATACGCTGGCTGGGGTGAAGCAACTGGATGGGCGCTGGCTGCAGCTGGCTCAGTCCTTGTCTGCCACCCGTTGGGAAACGCTCAAGGGGGTGATTATCCCTGGCATACTCGGCCATATTCTGACCGGTACGCGCTTGGCGATCGGTATTGTCTGGATTGTGCTGGTGCCCTGCGAAATGCTGGGTGTTTCAGCTGGGCTGGGTTATTTCATTCTCGATACCCGTGACCGACTCGCTTATCACGAGCTGATGGCAACAGTGGTATTGATTGGCTTACTTGGGTTTTTGCTGGATACAGCGTTCAGAGAGTTATACAGTTACTGGAGCAAAAGCCGCTAAGGCTTGTAGCTCCACGTAACGTTTTTTATTTGATGAATTGTGATGCCAGCCAGAACAAACTGGCTGACAGCAGCATTGACGCGGGTAGTGTCAGCACCCATGCGGTCATAATGGTTTTCACAGTGTTTTGATGCAGACCGCTGCGGTTTGCCACCATTGTGCCTGCAACACCCGACGACAGCACGTGGGTGGTTGATACGGGGAGGCTATAGATGTTTGCCATACCAATCATAATGACCGCAGTGACTTGAGCGCACATCCCTTGTGCGTAGGTCATACCAGCTTTGCCAATTTTTTCGCCGACTGTTTTGACTACACGTTTCCAGCCAACCATCGTGCCAAAACCGAGTGCGAGCGCAACGGCAAGGATGACCCAGAAAGGTGAGTATTCCGTGGTGGCTACCAGGTCTTTTCGTAGTTTTGTTAAGTCTGATTTTTCACGTGCAGGCAGACCTGGTAATGCAGAGACTTTTCGGGCCGTGTCGTCCAGGCAGAGCAGATAACGGCGCGCTTCGATACGTGCTTGCGGACTCATTTCCTGTACGTCGCGTACACCCTCTAACGATGTGCGCAGCGCAGTGATGGTTGCCATGGTGGTGGTCGGATCACAACGATAGACTTTGGGCAGATCATTCTGGCGATCTGCCTTGTCGAGCATTAAAAACTCTCCTAATGTGTGACTGTTGCGCTCGTAGAAGTCGCTCAGGTGAAGCGCTGCATCATAGGTGCGCTTGATCTGGTAGGGGGTCGCGTCAAAATCAAGTACAAATTTAGCGGGCACGATACCGATCAGGACTAGCATGATCAGGCCAATACCTTTCTGACCATCGTTGGAGCCGTGTACGAAACTCATGCCCATGCCGGAGGCAATCAGCACCACACGATTCCAGAAGGGAGGACGCTTTTTTTCGACTAGTTCACGGCGCTGCTCGGGTGTTACGTGCATTTTTGACAGCGGCTGCCAGTACTTGAGCACAATCAGCATTAAACCGGCCAACAAAAAGCCCGCAAGAGGAGAAAAAACCAGCGACATACCAATTTCAATTGCTTTACGCCAGTTCACGCCATCCTGAAGGGGTGCTCCTGTTATCCAGGCGTTAGCCAGACCAACCCCCAGGATTGAACCAATCAGTGTGTGCGAACTGGAGGCAGGGATCCCGAAATACCAGGTACCAAGGTTCCAGGCGATTGCTGCCGTGAGCATGGAGAACACCATGATCAAGCCACGGTTGGTGTCTACATCGATGAGTAATTCAACAGGTAGTAAGTGAACAATTGCATAGGCGACGCCAACTCCGCCGAGCAGCACACCCAGAAAATTAAAAAAACCTGATGCCACAACCGCAAGGTGGGGTGGCATTGCCTTGGTGTAGATAATGGTAGCCACCGCATTAGCGGTATCGTGAAAACCATTGATGAACTCGAACGCCAGGACAAAAGCTAAAGCCATAATCAGACTGATGGTGACCAGCGGGGTCAGTCCCGAGAAAAGATCAAACATGTTTGGCGCCGAAAGTGAATTTGTAGGTAGTTTACTTGTATTAAACCTGTCACAAAAGCGCTCGATCCTAAGGCTTATGCAGGTGGATGTGGTGAGTCGAATGATTTATTTTGTGAGATGATCTTTCTTGTGAATGAAAGGCGAATAATCATGACAAATCCCGTTGTTTCCACTCCAGACACCCTTCGAGTCGGACTCGTCTCGGTTTCTGATCGAGCCTCCCAAGGTGTGTATGTCGACCAAGGTATCCCTGCGCTGCAAACGTGGCTAGAGGGTGCTGTGAAGAATTCCCTTCAGGTTGTCACCCGCTTGGTACAGGACGATGCTGCGACCATTTCCGCTGCGCTGGTTGAATTGGTTGACGTTGAGCGCTGTCATCTCGTGCTGACCACGGGTGGAACCGGGCCTTCGCGCCGCGATGTGACCCCTGAAGCAACCCAGGCGGTCGCAACCCGTGAGATGCCTGGCTTTGGCGAGCAGATGCGACAAATCAGTTTGCAGTTTGTCCCAACCGCTATTTTGTCGCGCCAGGTGGCTGTATTGCGCGAAATACCTGATCATGCCGCACTGATCATTAACCTGCCAGGTCAGCCTAAGGCCATCAGTGAAACACTCGAGGGCCTTAAAAGTGAGGAGGGCAGCACGCTTGTTTCTGGTATTTTTGCTGCCGTACCTTACTGTATCGATCTGATTGGCGGGCCTTATATTGAGACGCGCGATGAGATTGTGAAGGCCTTCAGGCCAAAATCAGCGCGACGTCCTCCTGCTCTTTGAAGCTAGCGACGCGAGGTGTTGCTTAGACTGTCAGTTTTGAACCTGCACTTTTAAACGCCATAAAGACGTGACCTCCAGCTTTCTGGCATCCGCCAGAGGGTCATCTTCATCTTTGGACTTAGGATGGACTGGGCGTGTATCCAGGCGTTCTATGACGTCTAGACCCGCATCGTCAAATAGTGCCAACAAATCAGCACGACTGCGTAATTGCAGATGTTCAGCCAGATCCGACAGGATTAACCAGAGCTCGCCGTCAGCTTTCAGGTGATCACCCGCACCATTGAGCAGACCTTTGAGCATGCGCTGATCCTGATCGTAGATCGCATGTTCAAGGCTGGATGCCGGGCGACCGGGCAGCCAGGGAGGGTTACAAACAATCAGATCCGCCTGGCCTTCGGGGAAAAGATCGGTTTCGCGTAATTTGACCTGATTTTCCAGTTTGAGGGCGCGAATGTTTTCCCGGGCACACTCAATCGCTTTCGGATTTGAGTCGGTGGCGATCACTAATTCGACGCCTCGTTCAGCCAGTAGTGCGGCAATGACTCCGGTGCCGGTACCGATATCAAACGCTAACGCTGTGCGGCCTAATTTTGCCCGCATCACCAGATCGAGGTATTCGGCCCGAACCGGTGCAAAGACGCCGTAATGTGCATGAATACTTGCGTGGAGTGCAGGGATGTGTACACCTTTTTTACGCCATTCATAGGCGCTAATCACACCGAGCAATTCGCTCATCGGGACTACGTAGCTATTTTTATTTTGGCCATAGGCGGACAGGCAGGCCTCGGCGATATCGGGTGCGCGTCGGTGTTGCAGGATATGTTCTGCCTCGACAGGTAGCAACAGCATCCCGAGTGTGCGCGCTCGCTGAGCGCGTGCCAGACGGACTTGATGAAAACGATCAGGATAGGACATCTCTGCGTATTTAACCCGGCGTTTAGCTGTACGGCGGCTGATCGCATTCAGGAGTTGGCGAGCATTTTGAAAATCTCCTGTCCAGAGCAGTCCAACACCTTCGCTGGCGTAGCGATAAGCCGTATCTGCGGTCATAGTGTCGTCAGCGACTACGATTCTTTTAGGAGGTGCCCAGCCGTTTTCAGATTGCCAGGCTGTGGTGTGGGATTGCTCACGATCGACCCAGCTGATGGTCTGTATGCCTGTCGGTGTGGCTGAAATAGGGTTTTTCGCCTTGGGAGGGGCAGTCTTGGTTTTAGGGATCGAATCAGTCATCTGGGGCTCATTTCAAGCAAAATCTAAGGTCCAAAACCGACATTTCGGCCGAGTTGGGGCAAATACTGTAACGCTGCCGTAAAATAACGCGTTAATTCACGATCAACCCCGTCATTTTGCTCTAAAAAGGATTATTCATGGCTCTCGTCTCCATGCGCCAGCTTCTCGATCATGCCGCCGAGCATGGTTATGGCATTCCCGCTTTTAACGTGAACAACCTCGAACAGGTTCAGGCCATCATGGAAGCGGCCGCGCAGACTGATAGTCCAGTCATCATGCAGGCTTCTGCAGGTGCGCGCAAATATGCTGGTGAAGGCTTTTTGAAATATCTGATCCAGGCAGCTGTTGAATCCTATCCACATATTCCGGTTGTGATGCATCAGGATCACGGTCAGTCTCCCAAAATCTGTCAGGGTGCGATTGATCTTGGATTTTCAAGTGTCATGATGGACGGCTCACTCAAAGAAGACGGTAAGACCATTGCCGATTATGACTATAACGTTGCGGTCACCAAGCAGGTTGTCGATATGGCACACAAGCTAGGCGTGACGGTAGAAGGCGAGCTTGGTTGCCTAGGCTCACTCGAGACGATGGAAGGCGACAAAGAAGACGGCCACGGCGCGGATGGCAAGCTCACGATGGACCAGTTGCTGACTGATCCTGAGCAGGCTGCTGACTTTGTTCGTCGTACACAGCTTGACGCGCTCGCGATTGCGATTGGTACCAGCCACGGTGCGTATAAGTTCACACGTAAGCCTACCGGCGATATTCTGTCGATTGACCGCATCAAAGAAATCAACAAGCGTCTGCCTAATACGCACCTGGTGATGCATGGCAGTTCAAGCGTGCCACAGGAATTGCTCGCCGAGATTCGCCAGTTTGGCGGTGACATGAAGGAAACCTACGGCGTGCCTGTCGAAGAAATTCAAACCGCGATTAAGTATGGCGTGCGCAAGATCAATATCGATACCGATATCCGTCTGGCCATGACCGGAGCGATCCGTCGTTTCTTTGCAGAGAACCCAGGTAAATTCGATCCACGCGAATACCTCAAACCTGCACGCGAAGCCGCCAAAGCAATTTGTGTTGCACGCTACGAGCAATTTGGTACCGCTGGTCACGCCAGCAAAATCAAAGTTGTTCCATTGACAGAGGTCGCTGCGCAGTATGCGACAGGTAAGCTGTCGCAAGTTGTACAGTAATACGCTCTCATCGGCGGCGCAGTTCTTGCGCTGCCGGTCTGTTACTAAGCGGACGTAAGCGTCCGCTTTCACTTTTATAGGTTTGGCTGTGATTCCAACAATCCTTCAGTCCTCCATTCAATCCTTGCCGCTACTTGCCCGTGGCAAAGTGCGTGATATGTATGCCGTCGGTGATGACAAGCTACTGATTGTCGCGACCGATCGTATCTCTGCGTTTGATGTGATTCTTGATGATCCAATCCCTGGCAAAGGCCAGGTACTGAAAGAGTTGACGGATTTCTGGCTCGGTAAACTTGCGCATGTCATACCCAATCACTCGACAGGAATTAATCCTGAGGATGTCGTGACGCCAGCTGAACGCGACCAGGTGATCGGACGTGCCGTGGTGGTCAAGCGCTTGAAACCCATTCTGGTCGAGGCCGTGGCGCGTGGTTATCTGATCGGTTCAGGTTGGAAAGACTATCAGGCGACAGGCGCTGTCTGCGGAATTGCATTGCCAGCAGGCTTGAAACAGGCAGGTAAATTACCCCAGCCGATTTTCACACCCGCCGCAAAAGCAGAATTTGGCCTGCACGACGAGAACGTCGATTTCAATCATGTGATCAGCGAAGTCGGTCTGGAAATGGCTGAGCGTATTCGCGAAGTGACTTTGCGCCTTTATTCCGAAGCCTCGGCTTTTGCGGCGACGAAAGGCATCATGATTGCGGATACCAAGTTTGAATTTGGTCTGGATGATCAAGGCACCTTACATCTAATGGATGAGGTGCTGACACCTGACTCTTCACGTTTCTGGCCTGCTGATGGTTATCGTGAAGGGATGAGCCCACCTTCCTTTGATAAACAGTTTGTGCGTGACTGGCTTGAGACGCAGGTTTGGGATAAAACACCCCCTGCACCCAGACTGCCTGCTGATGTGATCGCCAAGACAGCTGCCAAATATCGCGAAGCGCTTGATCGCCTGACTGCCTGATCTTCTATGAATAACCAGTGCGGTCAGCGCACTGTTTGATTTTTATTTTTTATACGAGGCTCTGCATGTCCTCCTCCAAAGTTTCTTCAACCACAGGTTCGGCCAAGCCGATCGTTGGCGTCATCATGGGGTCCTCAAGTGATTGGGACGTGATGCAGCATGCATTCAATATGCTTAATGATTTTGATATCCCATGTGAGACGCTGGTGATTTCTGCTCACCGTATGCCACAGGATATGGCTGAGTATGGGGCTGCTGCCGCTGAACGTGGAATGCGCGCCATTATTGCTGGAGCTGGAGGTGCGGCGCATTTGCCTGGCATGATGGCTGCGTTGACTGAGGTGCCTGTTTTTGGCGTTCCGGTGCCTTCGAAATATTTGCGTGGCGAGGACTCGCTGTTGTCGATCGTTCAGATGCCTAAAGGCATTCCTGTTGCGACCTTCGCCATTGGCGAAGCGGGTGCTGCCAATGCAGCCTTGCATGTGATTGCAACGCTAGCGACCACCGATCCAGCGTTACGCCGCCAGTTGATCGCTTTTCGTTCCAAGCAGACTGAGATCGCGCGTGCCATGAAGGTGCCTCTGTGATTGCACCGGGCGAATGGCTGGGGTTGATGGGGGGCGGCCAGTTAGGACGTATGTTTTGTCATGCGGCCCAAGCTCTGGGTTTTCGTGTGGTGGTGCTGGATCCTGATGCCGAGGGCCCGACTGCGGCCGTTGCGGATGCGCATATAGAATCCCGCTACGATGATCCGCAAGGACTCATCAAACTGTCACAACGCTGCCGCACCGTGACCACAGAGTTTGAAAATGTACCCGCGCAGAGTTTGCAAACTCTGGCTGCTTCTTGTCGCGTGACGCCAGGTGCGCATGCTGTTGAAATAGTTCAGGATCGTATCGCAGAGAAAAGCTTCATCGCGAGTCAGGGTGTACCCGTTGCGCCATATATTGCTGTGCGTAGTCAGACAGATCTGCATGCTGCAAGCCCGGAATTATTTCCTGGTATTTTGAAAGTCGCACGTCTTGGCTATGACGGGAAAGGCCAGGCGCGCGTGCGAACGCTCGAGCAGGCTATCGCCGCTTTCGCTGAGTTCGGTGGGGTGCCTTGTGTGCTCGAAGCTATGCTGGATTTGAAAGAAGAATTGTCTGTGGTCATGGCGCGCGGCTTGGATGGTGAGTGCGCAGTATTCCCCGTTGCGCGCAATGTGCATCATGAGGGCATTCTCGCTGTGACGACGGTGGATATGATGCCTGTCGAAAAATCTGCCGAGGCGACTGAGGCCGCATTAGCGATCGCACGTGGTCTGGATTATCACGGTGTGATGTGCGTGGAGTTTTTCGTGTTGGGTAATGGCCAGTTGCTGGTCAATGAGATCGCACCAAGACCGCACAATAGTGGTCATTTCACGATGAATGCCTGTGTGACCAGTCAGTTTGAACAGCAGGCTCGAGTGATGGCCGGTTTGCCTTTGGGGAGTACGCGACTGCTCGCGCCCGTTGTGATGCTCAATATTCTTGGTGATGCCTGGTATCCCGATGCGAGTGAGGTGCAAGCCGAACCAAACTGGGCTGCTGTGCTTGCGGTACCTGGCGCCTCGCTGCATCTTTATGGAAAACGCGAAGCGCGTCGCGCACGCAAGATGGGTCATGTCAATATCACGGGCGCTACGCTGTCCGAGACGATTGCAGCGGCTAATCAGATCGTACAAATCCTTCGTTTACCTGTTGCGATCTGACGTGTTGGATCAAACATTGATTGCAAGTCCGTCTGATATTGCACATGCAGTGGATGTGTTGTTGAGCGGTGGGCTCGTTGGTTTTCCAACAGAAACTGTTTATGGACTGGGTGCTGACGCTGAACGCCCCTCAGCTGTTCGCAGTATTTATCAGGCAAAAGGCCGGCCCTCTAATCACCCTGTGATCGTCCATGTGACGCCTGAGGCTGATCTGTCTTACTGGGTGCAGTCGATTCCAGCTCAAGCGCAGGCTTTGATTGATGCCTTCTGGCCAGGCCCCCTGACACTAATTTTGAAGCGGGCAGGACATATTTCTGATGTGGTGAGTGGCGGCCAAGACAGCATTGGCCTGCGTTGCCCTTCTCATCCTGTTGCGCAAGCGCTGATACGTGGTTTTGCGGCGGGTAAAGCTTCCGGTCAAGGTGGGATTGCTGCACCTTCAGCCAACAAATTTGGTCAGGTTTCACCGACTCAGGCTGGGCATGTCCGCGCGGAATTTCCTGAACTGGTTGCAACAGGCATGCCAGTTTTAGAAGGGGGTTCAAGTGAGGTAGGGATTGAGTCCACGATTGTGGATTTGTCCCGTATTGATCAGGGAGTCGGTCCGGTATTGTTACGACCTGGCCATATCACCTCTGCACAAATTGAAGAGGTGTTGCACCAGGCTGTCAGTGATGCCGATGCCCATGCGCCGAGGGTGTCTGGCGCATTGAAATCGCACTATGCACCGCATACGCCTCTGCAACTCGCGAGTGAGCACGAGTTGATTCAGCTTGCTCTGGATCCACAATTAGCAGCGGGGCAACGCATTGCCCTGGTTACGTATTCGCATGGCCACCCTCCTGCAGGCAAGCACGAGCAGGTTGAGTGGGTCGCCATGCCAGCCAGTTCTGCGGCTTATGGCCAGGCTTTGTATGCAACCCTTCGCGCTCTCGACCAGGCAGGCTATACACGCTTGGTATGGGAGCGCGTACCTGAGATGTCTGATTGGTTAGGCGTGAAAGACCGTTTGACGCGCGCTGCAGCTGCTTTTTAATTCGCGGTTGCCTTGGATTTTTTAATCAGTTCTGCCCAGCGAGGGATTTCCTTGCTCATGAGTGCGGCCAACTCGCTTGGTGACCCACCCACAATCACCATCCCCATATCAGTCAGTTTGGTTTGAACATCTGGCTGCTTGAGTGCAGTAGAGATGTCTGCGCTTAAACGATCAACGATTGGTTTAGGCGTACCTTTGGGTGCGTAAACCGCTTGCCATGAAAACATTTGAAAATCAGGGACTCCGGCTTCAATCATGGTGGGAGTATCTTTTGCGATCGGTAGCCGTTGCTCGGTTGTAACGGCTAACAGTTTGAGTTTGCCTGCATTGATCAGAGGGATCGCTGCAGTCAGTTGATCAAACATGAACACGACTTGTCCTGTCGCAACGTCGGTCATTGCAGGCGGGGTTCCTTTGTAGGGAATATGTGTCAACTGGATACCCAGACGATCCCCTAATAATTCGCCTGCTAGGTGCGTGGAGGTGCCTGCGCCTGAAGACGCGAAGGTGCGTCGGTTCGGATCCTTTTTCAGTACTTCCACCAGTTCGGCTACGCTGTTGATGCCCGAGTTCGCACCGACCAGCAAGACGTTGGGCAGAAAGGCGACCAGTGATACCGGCTCAAAATCTTTAACTGGATCGTAGGAGAGGTTTGGATAAAGGCTGGCATTGATCGCGTGCGTACTGATTGTGCCACCCATCAAGGTATAGCCGTCCGGCGCGGCTTTAGCGACATAGCTTGCGCCGATACCACCGCCCGTGCCTGGTTTATTTTCAACAAGCACGGTCTGCTTGAGCGACTCAGTCAGTTTTTGTGCAAGTGTGCGGCCAATGACATCGGTTGATCCGCCTGGTGTGAACGGTACGACATAGGTAATGGGTTTTGCTGTGGGCCAGGGCGTTTGAGCGAATGCGATTGTTGTAGCACTTGCGATCAGCGACGCTAATCCGAACCGTACGATTAATTTACGGGTGGTGGGTTGCATGGTTTGTCTCCTCAGTGCAATGAACAGGGATTAACGGTTTTTAGCCGTACGCCATGCTTTGAATTCCACCAGGCTATTTTCATCTGTGGGTGGGTAGAGGCCGAGAATGCTGCGGCCTTCCAAAACTTTCTCTGTGACAAAATCTTCGAATGCGGTCATTTCGACGGCTTCGTGAGCGATGTCTTCTGCTATTTCTTTGGGAATGACAACAACTCCATCACCATCGCCTACGATAATGTCGCCCGGGAACACCGCGACATCACCACAACCAATCGGCACGTTTAAATCAAGTGCCTGATGTAAAGTCAGATTGGTGGGTGCGCTTGGGCGATTATGATAGGCCGGGATCGCGAGTGTACTGATTTCAGGTGAGTCCCGAAAACCGCCATCGGTTACAACGCCTGCTACACCGCGAGCCATCAGTCGACTGACCAGAATCGATCCGGCGGATGCGGCACGGGCATTTTTACGGCTGTCTATCATCAGCACTGCTCCCGCAGGGCATTGCTCAACGGCAACGCGTTGCGGATGTGTGCGGTCTTTGAACACTTCGATTGTGTTGAGGTCTTCGCGAGCAGGAATGTAGCGCAATGTGTAGGCCTCACCCACCATGTTCGGCAGATTGGGATTGAGGCGCTGCACCTCCTGAATGAACTGGTTGCGCAGACCTCGTTTGAATAACGCTGTGCACAACGTTGCTGTGCTGATGCCCATGAGTTTCTGACGGGTTTCTTTACTAAGTGCCATGAAAGTTCCAATAAATATTTGAATAGCGTTAGTTGTTTGATTTCAGATTTGGAAAAACTGAGATCAATAAATATCTGGTTCTGGTACGGGTGCGCCAAACGAGGTTTCGAGGAAATCAAAATCGCAACCCTGATCAGCCTGAAGAATATGTTTGCTGAACATCCAGCCATAACCGCGTTCATATTTAGGAGCCGGCGCGACCCAGGCTGCGCGTCGGGCTGCCAGTTCCTCGTCACTGACTTCGAGGTGGATTTTGCGTGTCGGTACATCGACTGTGATCAGGTCGCCTGTTTTGACTAATGCGAGTGGGCCGCCGATGAAGGCCTCGGGTGCCGCGTGCAGGATGCAGGCGCCATAGCTTGTGCCGCTCATACGTGAATCGGATAACCGCAGCATGTCGCGTACACCTTGCTTGACGAGTTTGAGCGGAATCGGCAGCATGCCCCATTCAGGCATGCCGGGCCCACCCTGTGGACCCGCATTACGTAACACCATGATGTGACCGGGTGTTACATCAAGATTTTCATCTTCAACAGCTGCTTTCATTTCTGGATAGCTGTCGAATACGATTGCTGGACCCGTGTGCTGCTGAAGATGTGGTGCGCATGCGCTAGGTTTGATGACGGCACCGTTTGGAGCAATATTGCCGCGTAATACGGCCAGCGCACCTTCGGCATACAGGGGATTGTCCAGTGTCCGGATCACATCGTCGTTGTGGACTTCGGCACCTTCAATATTTTGCCCGGTTGTTTTTCCCGTCACAGTGAGTGTGTCAAGCTTCAGATGCGTGGCGATGCGATTCATCAGACCCGGCAAACCGCCTGCGTAATAGAAGTCTTCCATCAGGTAGGTGTCACCGCTTGGGCGGATGTTCGCGATCACAGGTACTTTGCGACTAAACGCATCAAAGTCATCAAGCGTGATCGCGCAGTGTTCTCCTGCACGCCTTGACATCGCGACTAGGTGAACGATTGCGTTAGTACTACATCCCATTGCCATCGCCACCGCAATACCGTTTTCAAAATTAGCGCGGGTGAGCATCTTGGCTGGAGTGAGGTCTTCCCACACCATTTCAACGATGCGACGACCGCACTCGGCGGACATGCGAGGATGGTTTGAGTCGGGCGCCGGGATGCTTGATGAACCTGGCAGCGCCATGCCGATCGCTTCAGCGATACCCATCATGGTCGCTGCGGTGCCCATGGTCATACAGGTACCGTGACTGCGTGCGATTCCCGCTTCGAGTTCAATCCATTGTGTTTTTGAAATTTTTCCAGCGCGACGCTCATCCCAGAATTTCCAGGCGTCCGAGCCTGAGCCCAGTGATTTGCCTTTCCAGTTTCCGCGCAGCATAGGCCCCGCCGGTAAATAGATGAACGGTACGCCTGCGGATAAGGCACCCATCACCAGACCCGGGGTGGTCTTGTCGCAGCCCCCCATCAGTACGGCGCCGTCAATCGGATGGCTGCGGATCAGTTCTTCCGTATCCATGGCCAGCATGTTGCGATAGAGCATGGTGGTGGGCTTGACATATTGCTCGGCAAGGGAGATCGCCGGCAATTCAAGCGGAAATCCTCCCGCTTGCAAAATACCGCGCTTGACGTCTTCGACGCGTTGTTTGAAATGTGTGTGACAAGGGTTGATGTCAGACCAGGTATTGATGATCGCGATCACAGGCTTGCCCTCCCAGTCCTCAGGGGCGTATCCCATCTGCATGGCGCGTGAACGGTGGCCAAAAGTGCGCAGATCATCGGGGGCAAACCAACGTGCGCTACGGAGTGTGTCTGGAGTTTTGCGTGTCATTTTTATTTTTTAATTTAATGATTGGTTCAGAATGGATTAAGGAATTAAGGAATTAAGGAATTAAGTAATCGTTAAGCGCTAATGCGATGCTATATAAAAGATGCAATTTTGTTAGTAAAGCACTAATATATTAGTGTGTCAATGTTGAAATTCACAAAAGTAATACTGTCTTACAGGGCGTTTGAATGAATGTTGTAGAGAAGATCCCCGCGATCAAATTTGATCGTTACAGGCAAAGTGCTCACCAGGTTTTCGAGGTACTGCGCAAGCTGATCATCTCGCTCGAACTCGAGCCGGGTGTCGTATTGCCACGCGCTGAGTTGGCCGAGCACTTTGGACTGAGCCAGACACCGATACGCGATGCATTGACACGTCTCGCTGAGGAAGGTCTGGTAGATATTTTCCCTCAACACGCTACCGTTGTAAGCGGGATCGATATTGCCTCAGCACTCGAGGTACATTTTTTACGCCGCTCGATTGAATTGGAAATCCTGCGTACTTTGTGTGATCTCCCTGATGGGGAGCATGCTGTGTTGATTATTAAGCTCATGGCGTGTCTGCTGACGCAAAAGCGATGCCTGAGTCCGCTTGATTACGCAAGTCTCGCCGAGGCAGATCAGGCATTTCACAAAGAAATGTACGAGGCTGCTGGGGTAGGAAATCTTTGGGAACTCGTGTGTCAGCGCAGCGGGCAGATTGATCGGCTGCGCAGATTAAATTTACCGGCACAAGGAAAGGCGCAGGCTATTGTTAAAGATCACGGTGCAATTCTTGATGCCCTGTTTAAAAAAGATAAGAGCGCGGCTGAAGCGGCCTTGCGAATCCATCTGGGCGGAACGCTTTCATTTGTGAAGGACATCAGAACCCTTCACCCTGCCTGGGTGAAAGACTAAGGTAAAAAAATAGCCACCATCGCTGGTGGCTATCTCCGTGCATGACGCAATGGCTTAACAGAAAGCCTGTATTCCCGTTTGTGCGCGACCCAAAATCAAGGCGTGCACGTCGTGTGTACCCTCATAGGTGTTGACGACCTCGAGGTTGACCAGATGGCGAGCGACACCGTACTCGTCGGAGATGCCGTTACCACCCAGCATATCGCGTGCCAGACGAGCGATGTCAAGTGACTTGCCGCAGGAGTTGCGTTTCATGATCGAGGTGATTTCGACCGCTGCAGTACCTTCGTCTTTCATGCGACCCAGACGCAGACAGCCCTGTAGCGCCAGTGTGATTTCAGTTTGCATGTCAGCGAGTTTTTTCTGGATCAGCTGATTGGCAGCCAAGGGGCGACCAAATTGTTTGCGATCCATCGTGTACTGACGCGCCGTGTGCCAGCAGAATTCTGCTGCGCCCAAGGCACCCCAGGCGATACCGTAACGTGCGGAGTTCAGGCACGTAAAAGGCCCTTTCAAACCTGATACACCAGGCATCATTTGCTCTTCGCCAACTTCGACTTCGTCCATGACGATTTCACCCGTAACGGATGCGCGCAGACCGACTTTGCCATGAATCTCTGGTGCAGACAGACCTTTCATGCCTTTTTCAAGGATGAAGCCGCGGATACGACCGTCGAAGTCGCCACCCACACATTTCGCCCAGACAACAAATACGGTCGCAACGGGCGAGTTAGTGATCCACATCTTGTTGCCGCTTATACGATAGCCATCAGCTGTTTTAACTGCACGTGTTTCCATTCCGCCCGGATCAGAACCATGGTTAGGTTCGGTCAGACCAAAGCAACCAATCCACTCACCAGTTGCCAGCTTAGGAAGATATTTCTGTTTTTGCGCTTCGCTGCCGAAATCATTGATCGGTACCATCACGAGTGAGGATTGGACGCTCATCATTGAACGATAACCAGAGTCCACGCGCTCGACTTCACGGGCAATCAGACCGTAGCAGACGTAATTCAGACCTGAACCACCATATTCAGTAGGAATCGTTGCGCCCAGCAATCCAAGCTCGCCCATTTCAGGGAAGATGCTGGTGTCCATTTTTTCGTGACGGAAAGCCTCAAGTACGCGAGGTGCCAATTTGTCCTGACAGTATGAGCGTGCGGCATCACGCACCATGCGCTCGTCGTCGGTCAGCTGGCTGTCCAGCAAGAGAGGGTCTTCCCAGTTAAATGAGGCTTCAGCGGCCATGAAATGCTCCAGAGATCAAATATGAATACAAATTCAAATGCTCTGCAGGCACAGGATAGTGCCCGCAGTGTAGGGATTACTTTTGCGCAGCTGCACGCAGTTTAGAAATGGTGGTGGTGGGTGTGATGGCTTCAGGATCGATCAGGCAGTGAACAATGGCAGGTTTGCCACTTGCCACCGCGCGTTCAAACGCGGCTGCAAACTGATCGGTTGACTCGACGCGCTCGCCGTGACCACCAAAAGCACGTGCATAGGCGGCGAAATCAGGGTTCTGCAAATGCGTTGCAGAAATGCGACCAGGATAATGTTTTTCCTGATGCATGCGAATCGTACCGTACATACCGTTATCGATGATCAGCACAATAATCGGCAGGTTGTATTGCACGGCGGTTGCAAATTCCTGACCATGCATCATGAAGCAACCGTCGCCGGCAAAACAAACCACCATTTTTTCTGGTGAGAGACGTTTTGCTCCGACTGCCGCAGGCAAGCCATAACCCATTGAACCAGAGGTCGGTGCTAACTGGGTACCGTATTGTGTAAAACGATGGAAGCGATGCAGCCATGTTGCAAAGTTACCTGCACCGTTGGTCATGATCGCATCTGCAGGGAGATGCGACTCCAGATACGCCATGACACCGCCCATTTGCAGCGCACCAGGGGTTTTGATGGGGGCAGGATCACTCCAGGCCAGGTAGCTTTGATGCATTGTTTCTGTATCGGCTGCCCAGGGCGTGGCGGCAGGTGCTGGCAAGGACGCGAGCTCTGTAGCAAAGGCGGCTGGCGACGCATTGATGGCCAGTGAGGCGCGATAGACGCGACCAAGTTCACCACTGTCTGGATGCACATGGACCAGCGTTTGCTTAGGTACTGGAATATCAAACAGTGTGTAAGCCTGGCTAGGCATCTCCGACATACGGCCACCCACCAGCAAAACGAGATCAGCATTTTCGATGCGTTTGAGCAGTGCTGGATTCAAACCAATCCCTACGTCACCGATAAAGCATGGATGGTCAGCGGGGAATAGCATTTGCCGGCGGAACGAAACCGCGACGGGGAGTTTAAATTTTTCTGCAAAGGTTGTGAATTCTTCGACTGCTTTGGCATTCCAGCGCGTGCCGCCCAGTATGGCAACAGGTGCTTTTGCAGCAGCAATACGCTTTGCCAGATCAGCCATCTGACCGGCAGCAGGTGCTGAGTCGATCGCTTCATAATGCGGGGCATCGGGTACGGTCGCCATTTCAACCAGCATATCTTCAGGCAAAGCGATGACAACCGGGCCTGGCCGACCTGAGGTCGCAACATGGAAGGCGCGGGAGAGGATTTCGGGGATACGAGCGGCATCATCAATTTCGGTTGCCCATTTGGCTGCCTGGCCAAAAATCGCACGGTAATCCATTTCCTGAAATGCTTCACGTTCGCGCATGCCGCGCTCAATCTGACCGACAAAAACGATCAGAGGGGTGGAGTCTTGTTTAGCGATGTGAATGCCTGCCAGGGCATTGGATGCGCCCGGTCCACGCGTGACCATGCAGATACCTGGCTGCCCCGTCAGTTTGCCGTGTGCATCAGCCATCATGGCCGCACCGCCTTCCTGGCGACAGACCGTCACATCGATATTGACGTCGACCAGCGCATCGAGCACGGCCAGAAAGCTTTCACCTGGCACGCAAAATACGTGTTTGACGCCGTGACTAACCAATTGACCGACAAGTATTTGTCCGCCGGTACGTGGTGCGCTTGATGATGGTGCTTGGCTCATAGGATTTCGCTGTGTAGAGAAGTAACGTGAGGTAACGTGAGGTAACGTTGTGTAACTGGATGGGCAAACCCTAATTCTATCGTGTTGCAAGGGTTTGAGGTGGATAAGCCCTGCTTAGCCCTCTTTGAATCCTGGCGGTAGCTTGCGCAGGGTGGCAGGTGTCCTGGAAAGCTTGATCGGAGAAGCTAAGCCACGATATTTGCCTTGTTTTAGGACCATTTTTCGGTGTTGCGTGTGCGGATGTTCCAGAATTTGCTGAACATTGAGGACTGCCGCGGCCGGAACTCCCGCCTTGAGTAAGGTCTCGGAAATTGTTGCTGCATCGTGGTGTTTGAGCTTCTCAACCAGTAATGCATGCAGGGCAGGACGGTTTTTAATCCGCTCCTGGTTCGATGCGAAACGTGGATCTGTCGAAAGCTCTGTGGCCTCAAGGACCTTGAGCAAGGTTTGAAATTGACGATCATTGCCAACGGCTAAAAACAAAGGTCCATTTTTAGTTTCAACGGTTTCGTAAGGCGAGATGTTCGGATGCGCGTTACCCGTACGTCCGGGGATATTTCCATTTCCGAAAAAGTTAGCCGCATGGGGGTGTAGTAGTGAAATCGCGCAATCAAACAACGTAATGTCGAGAAACTGGCCCAGGCCGCTACGATGACGTTCTTGCATGGCCAACAAAATAGCCAGGGCCGCATTCAAACCCGTCACCATATCTACAACAGGCAGGCCTACCCGTGTCGCTTCACCACCCGCCTCACCATTCACACTCATCAATCCGCACATCGCTTGTGCGCAGGCATCATATCCAGGCATACCACCAAGAGGCCCGTCGGCACCAAACCCGCTGATACGGCAGTGAACAAGTTTAGGGAAAAGTTGTTTGAGGGTTTCATACCCGATTCCCCATTTTTCAAGCGTACCAGGCTTGAAGTTCTCAATCAGTATGTCGGCGTCGGCCAGCAAAGATTTCAGGAATTCCTGACCCGCTGGCTGCGCCAGATCAATGGTTAAGCCTGTCTTGTTTCGATTGACGCCGACAAAGTAGGA
>CANCRX010000019.1 GCA_947380655.1 Alcaligenaceae bacterium
CATCATTCGCACAAAACATCCCTGAACTCCCAAAGCACTGGAAAGGTATTTCTACCGGAACTTCTGTTGGCGTGACGATTGGGCACAATCCAAACAACCCATCTTCACCAGACAAAGGTAAACAAGGCAGTGAGTTCAATACATTCGAAGTTCCAGGAACACTGGAAGTCATCCAGCAAAAAGGTCGGCACCTCGATCTGATTTTTCAGTCAGCTTATGGCAAAACGCAATATATCGGTACGATCAGCGCGGATGGAAAACAAATCCAACTTGTGAGCTTTCATAGCTCCGCTTTGTTCCATCTTGAAAATAATAAAATACATGGCTGCGGTCATAGCCGTGGAGCGAATGGAACATTCGAACACTGGTCAGGCAATCACTCCGCGTGGTGTTCGGAATTCACAGCGCTTACAAAATAAAAAATACTCGATGGCCACCATGGGGAGTTTCCAGTGTGGTCATATTTTTTTGACCTCAGGATACCGATGGCAGCCAACAAGGTGATCATTCACCATGCCAGATGCCTGCATAAACGCATAACAAATTGTTGAACCAACAAACTTGAATCCCGCCCTGAGAAGGGCTTTACTCATTGCATCAGATGCTGGAGTTTTCGCTGGCACCTCATTCATGGATTGGCGATTATTCTGGATTGGGGTATGGTTCACAAACTGCCAGACAAAATCTCCAAAGTTTTGCCCCTCTTTTTTTAATGCCAGAAAGGACTTGGCATTAGTAATGGTTGCAGCAACCTTTAATTTATTCCTGATAATGCCAGGATTATTTAATAGCTCAGCTATTTTTTTATCCCCGTATTGAGAGATTTTCTCTGGATCAAAATTGTCAAATGCGAGACGATAGGTTTCACGTTTTTTAAGTACCGTTGACCACGAAAGCCCCGCTTGTGCGCCCTCAAGCATTAACAACTCAAACAGAGCGCGGTCATCGCGCACCGGAACACCCCATTCTTTATCGTGGTATTCACGATAAAGATCAAAACCTTCGCACCAGGGGCAGCGCTCCATAAAACCTCCACGGTAAAAGTGAATTCTAAACCTTTGCTTTTAAACGATCTTACTCATGTCAACCACCGTGATTATGAGTATGATTCATCCTGAAACGTTTAGACTTACAAACAAAACAATGAGTAGTCATCACGAGGAGACGCAGTCATGCCATTTTACGAAAAAGGGAATGTCCGGATTCACTACGAAGATGTCGGCACGGGTATGCCGTTATTGATTATTCCTGGCGGCGGTCTCAATTCTTCATTCAAGTTTTTCTCTACCTTAGGGCCTTTTGATGCCGTAGACACCTTCAAAGACAGCTACCGCTGTATTTGTATGGATTTGCGTAATGCAAACGACGGTCTGTCATCTGGACCACTGGAAATCGATCGTCCCTGGGACGCCTTTACGGACGATCAGCTTGGACTCATGGACCATCTCGGCATTGATAAATTTTTGGTACTCGGTTTCTGTATCGGCGGGCCCTTCATATGGAATCTGATCAAACGCGCTCCCGATCGCATTATTGCTGCAGTCATGGCACAACCTAGCGGTTGCAGGCCAGAGCTACCTTTACTTGGCTATAACAACAATCTTGCCAAATGGGGTCCCGATCTCTGCGAGCGACGTCCCGATATCAATATGGAAATGATCGATCAGTTTTTGACAAACATGTATAAAAAACGTGCGGATTTCGTCTTTACGGTCGACAGGGATTTTGTGCGTAATTGTCAGACACCTATCTTGGTGCTGCCCGATGATTCACCCCCGCATCCTTTAGTTGTAGCGATGGAGGTTGTTGAACTCGCCCCCAATGCCGAAGTCAGTCTCTACCCATGGAAAGAGCCGAAGTCACTAATCCCGCAGGGGATCGACGCAATTCGTAAGTTTCTAGGTCGATTCAGCCATCAGCATTAAATAGCGAAGGGAAGCGATGCATATCTTGACATGGATGCATCGCTCACCTAAGGTGATACCCACGTTATATCCGTAGCACAGATAAAAAATACCGGAGACAAAAGTGGGATCAATTTTCAGTACAGCGCGTCAGGCGCTATTGGGTTTACTTGCAGCGGCTTGTATCCCTTTAAGCGTCTCAGCACAAAACTACCCTGAACAACCCATCAAAATACTTGTTCCCTTTCCTCCGGGCGGGGGGACTGACTTTGTCTCTCGTATTGTTGGAGCCAAATTAGCTGAGATGACAGGCTGGCAAATTGTGATTGAAAACCGTCCTGGTGCGGGCGGTAATCTAGCGATTGAAGTCGCCGCCAGAGCACCTGCTGATGGTTACACCCTCGTGATGGGTCAAACCGATAACATGATGATTGGTCCTTGGCTTTATTCCAGCCTGACCTATGACAGCGTCAAAAGTTTTGCGCCAATTATCAATGTCTCTGTCACGCCTGAGGCGATTAGCAGTGCTGCAAACGGCCCACTCAAAACGCCTGAGGATTTGATCAAAAAAGGGAAAACCGCAGAAGGTTTACGCTGGTCTACAGCAGGTGCCGGGACACTTGGCCACCTCGTAGGTGAGGACTTTAAAAACCGTACTGATATTAATTTGCTACAAGTACCCTACAAAGGTGCAGCACCCGCAATTGCCGATGTGATGGGGGGGCAGGTCGATGTCTATATCGGTACCCTAGCCTCTCAGAGCGGACTGGTAAAAGGCGGCAAACTCCATTTAGTCGCGGTGGCTTCCGCTAACCGCTCTGCACAGTTTCCCGATGCTCCGACACTTGATCAAACAGTCGCAAAAGGGATGGATTTCAGTATCTGGATGGGTTTGTTTGCACCCGTTGGCACGTCGCCCGCTATTGTTGAGCGCATCAATCAGGCAATGAACAAAGTCTTAAAACATCCTGATGTCGTGAGCAAAATGGAGGCAGGTGGAGTGACTCCAGCAGGGGGAACCTCACAGGAGTTTGCTGAGTTTGTAAAACAAGATTATGCCAACTGGGGCAAGCTTGCCAAAGCATCTGGCGTCAAACTTGATTAAGCACTCTAACGCGTGAGGGCTGTCGTAGGCCGGCGCCCTCACGCAAAACCTGTTCAGGAATTCTGATCGGGCATCAAAAATTGTGTAATCAGTTTGATCAGCTCCACTAACCCTAGCGTGAGCACAAGCACCACCAGTGAGAACGCGATTGATAATGGCACAGCAAGCAATCCCGTCGTGCTCGAAATCAAAAAATATACGAACAACCCCAGCAGCGCAGACATCACATAGGCTATAGGTTTTCCGTATCTGATGGTTGTACGAAGAATAGGAAACTGCTCAATACCTTTTGGTTCAGAATGAGCAGTCAATTTGTTTTCCTCTACCTTTACGGGAATTTGCGTAGTCGCTTGAGGCTGTATCACCGTGAACGCTTTACCCTCTAATGTTGCGATTCTCTCCGCTGCAATCAATCCAAAACTGCCTGCTTTAATCAAGCCTCCGATATAGGCAGAATTTTTTCCTCCTTCAAGTCCGCCTGTCGTCGCACCCGCAGCAAACAAGCCGGCTATTGGTTTTTTGTCAGCATCCAACACCTGAGCCTGGCCGTCAATATCAATCCCATCCATGGTGTATGTAATACCTGGACATACCGGTATTGCCATAAGTGGCGCATGTTCAATCGCGAAAGCTTGTATTTTTGTCGAACGAGGCACAGCAAGACTTTCGAGTTTATCTTGCAGCAATGCCTGATTAAATTCAGTAAGCGTGCTGGCTAACGCATCACCAGGCACTCCCATCAATTCTGCTAATTCATGTGCAGACTGAGCACGTAATATGGTGCCACCGGCGTTTTCCAACAGGGGGTTGGCGGGAATACGTGCGGAGGTACCAGGACCAGCCCAAATAGTGCTGTCGAATACCGCAAACAATTTTTCTGTTGTTGCGTGAGCGGCAAGCTCATTGGCCAGATGCACACCCGACACCCCTTCGTCGACGATACGCTTGCCGGTTCCATCTACCACCAGCCCTGCTGTCGCGATTGCATCGACTTCGGGATAGGGCCAGACCTGATCGTTATGTTTTGCATCACTACACAATACGTGGCCATAAAATCGATTGCCCGTTGTCACCGCAGCCCCGGCGTCTAACGCCATCGACAGCCCATCTCCGAAGCCCGTGCGCGCACCGCGCTGAAAGACCGCATCAAATTTTATACCAATATATTTTTCAAAAAATTTTCTATTTGATTGAAAACCACCATCGGCAATGATGGTGTAAGGTGCGCTATAAATTTTAAATCTACCATCGCAAGTAGTGCGCACGCCGATACAACGCCCGCCCTCCATTTCAAGTGCCAACACCTTGGTTCGCAATTGAAGCATGCCCCCTAGCGCCGCCAAGTCCTTCGCCAGACGACGCAGTGTTAGGTCAGGGCCTCGCTCTTTCCAGTCAAGCCCTGCCCGCAACGCTCTGGGTGGTGCCATGCACCAGCGATAACCCTCCTGAGGATTAAACCGCATGAATTTTGCACCATGCCCCTGCAACCAGGAAATTAGTCTTGCTCCCGTTTGCGAGAGTGCGCGGGCGAGTTCTGGTTTAGCTTCACCCTCAGTTATACGTTCAATGATTTTTTCGAGCTCTTGTGGCGGACGATATGGATCATGAAAACCAATATGTAATATCCCACCTGATTGGCGTGAATTATTTGGATAATCTATCCCGTCCCCTTGTTCCAGAACAAGAGGTTTTAAACCCAGCTCTGCTGCACGCACACCAGCCGTCAGGCCTGCGATGCCTCCACCAACAATCAGCACGTCATACTTCAACTCATTTTGATTCATGACGTACTATTTTCCTATTGGAATTGGCTTGATTTTTGCAGCGATCGCAGCAGACTTCCATAGTAGTAATTCCGAATCAAAAAACTTATCCATATCCTCTGGCGTTCCACCCATCGGATCGATTGCCTGTTGGCTGAACTTTTGAATCACCTCTGGCGTTGAAATGATTTCATTTATTTCTTTATTGAGCAGTTTGACAACGGAATCAGGAATTCCTGCAGGCCCGGAAAGCCCCATCCAATAACCTGTCGCGATCGGTGGTAGCCCTGCCTCAGCAAGTGTCTGTACCTCTGGCAAGTAAATTGAACGCTTAGCTGACGTAACAAATACGGGCTGTAGATCACCTCGCTTGATGAACTCACGTTGTGCAGAAATCGTTCCGAAATAGCCAGTCAGATTGCCACCCATTACATCTGTGACAGCAGCCATCGCACCTTTGTATGGAATATGGTTCAGCTGCACGTTGTTTTGATCCGCGATCAACTCCATCAATAAATTATGTATGGTCCCTATCCCTGAAGAACCATAGGACATCTGACCGGGATTTTTTTTCGCATACGCGATTAATTCCTTTGCGTTGTGAATACCCGCTTTAGGTGTGACTGCAAACACATTATCTGCCACACCTAGTAATACGATATTTTTCATATCCTTTTTAAAATCGTACGGTAAGCCCTCGTAGATCCATGGATTGATGGCGGTAGTAATGGTTGTCAGATAAAGCGTGTATCCATCAGGCGCAGATTTTGCTACGCTATTCGTACCAATGATGGTGTTAGCACCCGCTTTGTTTTCAACGATAACCGGGACTTTTAAACGCTCACTCAAGCCACGGGCGACTTCTCTTGCGAGGAAGTCTGTCGAGGCGCCCGCAGCGACTCCAAGCACAATTTTGATGGGCTTCGTTGGATATGTCTCCTGCGCCATGAGTGCAGAAAATGGCAACATGGTTGCGCTGCACAATAAAGCGATGGCTATTTTTCGAAACACGTTCAAGAGCAACTCCTTGGCTGTATTTACTTACCATTTATATATTTGTCTGTGCACTGTACATTGAATGTCGCACTTGCGTCAGCAAATATTAACGATGTGAATAAGCATAAAAAATGCCTTGGTTTTTTAAATTTCCAAGGCATTTTTTGATACAACAAGGAGTACTTAATTCATTCAGGCATACGCCTCAATCGGCAGGCAAGCACACACCAGATTGCGATCACCCCAAGCGTTATCGACACGACCAACGGGTGGCCAGTACTTGTTATCACGCAAGCTTGCAACCGGATAGGCGGCCTGCTGGCGAGGATAGTCGTGATGCCAGTCTTCGGCCAATAACATCTGCGCAGTATGCGGTGCATTTTTCAGAACGTTGTCTTCGCTGTCGCGTTCGCCACGCTCGATCTGTGCAATCTCCTCGCGTATCGCGATCATGGCATCGATAAACCGATCAAGCTCCTGCAAGCTCTCTGACTCGGTTGGCTCAACCATCAAGGTACCCGCGACAGGAAAACTCATGGTCGGAGCATGAAAACCATAATCCATCAGGCGTTTGGCAATATCCTCTGCGGAAATACCAGAGCTGTCTTTGATGTCGTGCATATCGAGAATGCATTCGTGCGCAACACGATCATTACGCCCCGTATACAGCACGGGGAAGTAAGGCGCCAGACGTCGTGCTACATAGTTTGCATTGAGGATTGCGACTTCGGTGGCATGACGTAAACCCTCAGCGCCCATCAAAGAGATATAGATGAAAGGAATCGGCAAGATACTTGCTGAACCGAACGGAGCCGCAGAAACAGGGCCAACCGGCACATCACCATTCAAGGTACCCTGCTCGCCCACGACTCCTGGTAAAAACGGTGCAAGATGCGAGCGCACAGCAACAGGTCCAACGCCTGGTCCACCACCACCGTGCGGGATACAGAATGTCTTGTGCAGATTCAGGTGCGACACATCAGAACCGAACTTACCTGGCTGGGCCACGCCTACCATCGCATTCATGTTGGCGCCATCCATATACACCTGACCACCGGCGTCATGAATCATGGCGCAGATATTTGTGACGGATTCTTCAAAAACACCATGCGTTGAGGGATAGGTAATCATCAGCGCGGCAAGACGGTCACCAACTTGTGCGATTTTTGCCTGAAGATCTGCCAGATCAACGTTGCCCTGCACATCGGAGGCCACCACCACCACGTCCATCCCAACCATATTTGCAGAGGCGGGATTCGTGCCGTGAGCAGATGAGGGGATCAAGCAGACGTTGCGTTGATGTTGGCCATTAGAGCGATGATAGGCGCGGATCGCAAGCAATCCAGCGTATTCGCCCTGTGCGCCGGAATTTGGCTGCAAACTGATCGCATCATAGCCAGTGATTTCACACAAAGCTTTGGACAGACGCTCAATCATGACTGCATAGCCCTTAGTTTGCTCGGTAGGCGCAAACGGATGAATACTGGCAAACTCCGGCCAGGTCACAGGGATCATCTCGATCGTTGCATTGAGCTTCATCGTGCACGAACCCAAAGGAATCATGGTGCGATCAAGTGCCAGATCCTTGTCTGACAATTTGCGCAAATAGCGCAACATATCTGTCTCGGACTGAATGCTTGAGAAAACAGGATGACTCAAAATCGCCTGTTTACGATGGACTGGGGTGGGTATACCTGGGAGCATAGATGTTGCACCCAGATCGGCAGCCAACGCAGGCGCGGGCTTAGCTGCGGCGTCTGCGAACAAGCTAATCAGTTGTGTCAAATCCTGAGTGGTCACCGTCTCGTCTAACGAGACACCAATGTGTGTTGCATCAACATGACGCAAATTGATTTGTGCGTGACGAGCGGCTTGCAGCACCTGATTCGTCAATGAACCCGTTTCGATCAACAGCGTATCAAAATATGTTTCATTGACAACTTTCAACCCAATCGTTGTTAATGCCTTTTGTAATCCTGCCGTTGCCAGATGAACACGCTTTGCGATCTCAACAATGCCGCGCGGACCATGCCACAACGCATACATACTCGCCATGACGGCGAGCAAGACCTGCGCTGTGCAAATATTTGACGTCGCTTTCTCGCGGCGAATATGCTGCTCACGTGTCTGCAGCGCTAATCTCAGCGCAGGATTGCCATGCGTGTCTTTCGATATGCCGACTAAGCGACCGGGCATATTACGTTTGAAAGCGTCCTTGGTGGCCATAAAACCAGCATGTGGCCCACCAAAACCAAACGGAACGCCAAAGCGTTGAGCTGAACCAATTGCGATATCCGCACCCCAATGTCCAGGAGGCTCAAGCAGAGCTAGCGCCAAGAGGTCTGTCGCACACGCAACGACACCACCTTGCGCGTGTACTTGCTCGGTGAGTGCACGATAGTCACTCACACTACCCAGCGACTGTGGATACTGCACAAGCAAACCAAAACAAGCGGGAATACCTTTTGATTCGTCGCCAACGATTACCTCGATATCGAGACCGTCTGCACGGGTGCGGATCACCTCAATGGTTTGTGGATGGCAATGCTCTGAGACGAAAAATACTTTGCTCTCCGCGCGTGAAGCACGTCGCGCAAGCGTCATAGATTCCGCGGCCGCGGTGCCTTCATCCAACAACGAAGCATTCGCAATATCAAGACCCGTGAGGTCGGCTACCATGGTCTGGTAATTCAGGATCGCCTCGAGACGACCTTGGGATATTTCAGGCTGATAAGGGGTATAGGCTGTATACCAGGCAGGATTTTCAAGAATATTGCGCAGAATCACATTCGGTGTGTGTGTACCGTAGTAACCCTGACCGATATAGTTACGAAAGACCTGATTGGCACTCGCCAAAGACTTCATCTCAGAGAGTACGTCCGCCTCTGAACGTGGGCCAGGTAAATCTAGCTCGCGTTTCATCCGAATATTTGCAGGGACAACTTCCTGCATCAATACCTCAAGGCTGCTTGCGCCAACAGCGGCAAGCATTTTGGCTTGATCATCGGCGCCCGGGCCGATATGGCGAGGGATAAATTCGCGTGAGGTATCCAGTGCGGGGATATTCAACGTACGTGCATCCTGAGAATTAGACATAATGAGTGCGCCTTAGCTCGCGTCGGCAACAGCCTGATAGCCTGCCGCATCGAGCAAACCATCGACATCGGCAGCATTGTTTGGTTTGATCTTGAAAATCCAGGTGCCGTATGGATCGCCATTAATCAGATCAGGGGCGTCAGTGAGTGCTTCATTGAAAGCAACAATTTCGCCTGCTACGGGTGCGTAGATATCAGACGCGGCTTTGACTGACTCGACTACACCTGCGGTTTGCGCAGCGGCGAGCTTGGCGCCGACATGCACATCACCCACGAACACTAAGTCGCCCAATTGGTCCTGGGCTGGACCGGTAATACCTACCATCATGACGTCGCCGTCGGCTTTAATCCACTCGTGGGAGCTGGCGTATTTACGATCGCTAGGAATGCTCATGAATAGTCTCCAGAAAATTTGTTGAAATTTATTTCGATTAAATAAGTTGAATGCGTCTTGAATATATATAAATTAACCGTGGTGGACAGGCTGACCATTACGCACGAAGGGCAGTTTGCAAACCTCGGCTGCTACCCACTTGCCACGAATTTCGATCTCAACTGCGTCGCCCGGCAGGACGCCAACGGGTAAACGCGCAAAACCGATTGAGTAACCAAGTGATGGTGACATCGTACCGCTAGTCACCTCACCCAGTCCTTTTGCTGTGCGGACTGTCATGTGCGCACGCATTACGCCGCGATCGAGCAGTTTGAGACCGGTAAAGACCCTTGGGTCAGCAAACTGCTCAAGCGCCTGACGACCGATGAATTGTCGTGCAGGGTCTTTGAGAGAAACAGTCCAGGTCAGCCCGGCCTGATTCGGATGAATCAGCTCATCCATATCCTGACCATAGAGGTTCATACCCGCCTCAAGGCGCAGGGTGTCACGCGCACCGAGGCCGCAAGGCTGGACCTGTTGCGCAACCAAATCGTTCCAGAGCGTGGCCACCTGATCGGCAGGAACCACAATCTCAAAACCATCTTCACCGGTATAGCCCGTGCGCGCGACCATTGCATCAGGCAAATTAGCCGCAGAAAAGGGAATAAGTGATTCCGTCGCAGCACGCCAGGCTGGACGTGCCGCCCAGACTTTTGCGCGCGCCTGTGGGCCCTGAACAGCCACCATCGCCAGATCCCGACGCGGAACAATCGTTACATCAAATTTGCCTGATACGGCAACACGTTGCATCCAGGCGATATCTTTATCTGCAGTCCCTGCATTGACGACTAAACGCCACTGCGTATCTGTAAAAAAATAAATAATCAGATCGTCAATCACACCACCTTGTGGATTGAGCATGCAAGAGTAAAGCGCGCGGCCAGCTTGTGTCAGCTTAGTCACGTCGTTAGCCACGAGCTTTAACAAAAACGCTTTTGAGTCTGGGCCTGACACATCGACATTCAGCATATGCGACACATCAAAAATCCCTGCATCACGACGCACTGCATGGTGCTCTTCAATCTGTGAACCATAATTCACTGGCATATCCCAACCACCAAAATCAACCATGCGAGCGCCCGCTGCAACATGAACATCAGCGAGAGGGGTATGTTTTAAGGTAGATGACATGGAATGCACTCCGGCAAAGGCAATGTGAAAGGCGGCTCGAACAACGCAACCATGCATCATGCATGTGCGTATATCAATCTATCCGCCCCTCTGTCCTTTTGCCTGAGAGTTGCCCCGAAATAAGATCGGGTGTGCACCTTCGGCGCCCGTGTTGGCTCAATCAGCCGCGGGTCTCTCCAGAGTGTTGTGCCGGAAGGTCTTTAAACGACCGACCGGTGCGCATTGCGGTATGGGGAGCCTGAGCGATTCTGGGCGAATTGCGCCTTCGGCGGCCTCTTTTTGCAAGAGACACTCTCCCGCAATATGCGGTCACAGCAAAAGAAGCATACCGCGAAAGTACGGATTGTTACAACTGCAACCACCTGCTGAGTGACCCGAGACTGCAGTCTAGAGACTGCTTCCACAAGCAAAACCAGAAGCCCAGGCCCACTGAAAGTTATATCCTCCGAGCCAGCCGGTGACATCAACAGTTTCGCCAACAAAATGCAGTCCTGGTACAGTTTTCGCCTCCATGCTGCGCTGATCGAGTCCGCGTGTATCCACACCGCCACGCATTACCTCAGCCTTTTTGTAGCCTTCCGTACCATTGGGGGTGATCGACCAGGCGTGTATGCGCTTGCCCAGATCGACGAGGTAGCGGTCTGGCAAGTCAGCCAACCGTTTGGAGGCATCATCGCCCAGCCAACGCTCAGCGAGTCTTTTAGGCCATAGCGAGCCTAATAACGTGCCCACCTGCTGTTTAGAACCAGATTTAGCCTCAAGAAGCATCTGCGACATATTTTGTCCGGGTGCCAGATCGAGTGAAATAGCCTGTCCAGGTTGCCAATAACTTGAAATTTGCAAAATACCTGGCCCCGAGAGTCCACGATGCGTGAACAGCACATCCTCAAGAAAGGACTGTTTCGTTCGCCCTTCGCCAGTCGCCACACCTGTTTCAAGCGCCACACCTGCAAGCGGGACAAAATCCGCCCAGGTATTGCCATCAAAAGTCAGTGGCACTAGGGCAGGACGGGGCTCAACAACTTTCAGGCCAAATTGACGGGCAATTTTCAAACCATAGTCAGTCGCCCCCAGCTGCGGGATAGCCAGACCACCAGTCGCGATGACCAAACTGGAAACCGTTAGTGAACTGCGACGTCCGTCTTCATTGAGTGAGAGCTCAAAACACTGGCCATCATTCGATGATAATTGTGCAACCTCATCCACGCTACAAGGCATGCGCCATTGGACGGCCGCTTGCTCGCATTCTGCGCGCAGCATGTTGATGATTTCTTCGCTGCTTCGATCGCAAAAAAGTTGTCCGCGATGCTTTTCGTGCCAGGCAATGTCGTAGCGTTTAATCAGCGCAAGGAAATCATCTGGCGTGTAACCCGCCAATGCGGATTTTGCGAAATGAGGATTACCCGAAATAAAGTTTTCAGGACCGACCCGGCGGTTGGTGAAATTACACCGCCCACCTCCAGAGATCCTGATTTTTTCAGCAAGTTTTGAGGCGTGATCGATCAACACGACACTGCGGCCTCGCTGCGCAGCGACCGCCGCACACATCATGCCAGCGGCTCCTGCTCCGATCACCGCCACATCAAAACGCTGCATGCCTGATTACTCTTCGATCAAACAGTCGACGTAATAACGCTTTTCACCGTCAGCGGTCAGCTCATCCGCCAAACCGTGGATATAAGTTTCAAATCCAGGGAATTTCTCATTGAATTCGCGTGCAAACTGCAGATACTGCACGATGGTTTTATTAAAACGCTCTCCGGGGATCAGCAATGGAATACCTGGGGGGTAAGGCGTCAGTAATACGCCAGTAACACGCCCCTCGAGCTGATCGATCGAGACACGTTCAACTTCGCGGTGCGCCATTTTGGCGAAAGCATCCGAAGGTTTGAGTGCCGGCACCATGTCGCTTAGATACATTTCTGTCGTCAGGCGCGCTACGTCATGCTTGCGATACTCTGCGTGGATGAGCTGACAAAGATCTTTCAAGCCCATTTTCTCGTACATCCGGTGCCCCTTACAGAAGTCAGGCAGGATGCGCCACATCGGCTGGTTGCGATCGTAGTCGTCCTTAAACTGCTGCAACGCAGTCAATAAGGTATTCCAGCGGCCCTTAGTGATGCCGATGGTGAACATAATGAAGAACGAATAAAGGCCCGTCTTTTCAACCACAACACCGTGCTCAGTCAAAAATTTTGAAACCAGTGCTGCAGGAATACCGGTCGCATCAAAACTACCCGACATATCCAGACCTGGCGTGACGATCGTGGCCTTGATCGGATCGAGCATATTGAAGCCTTCGGCCAAATCGCCGAAACCGTGCCAGTGATCGTTGGATTTGAGGACCCAGTCAGACTGCTGCCCCACGCCCTGATTCACCAGATGGTCGGGTCCCCAGACAGTGAACCACCAGTCATCATCACCGTACTCCAGATCGACCTTGCGCATCGCGCGACGGAAATCCAGTGCTTCGCGAATACTTTCCTCGACCAATGCCGTACCACCCGGCGCCTCCATCATCGCGGCAGCCACATCGCACGACGCAATAATGGCGTACTGCGGTGAGGTCGACGTATGCATCAGATACGCTTCGTTAAAAATATTGCGGTCGAGTTTGCGCGTCTCGGGTTCTTGCACAATGATTTGTGAAGCCTGCGAAATACCTGCCAGCAGTTTGTGTGTCGAGTGGGTGGCAAACACCATGGACTTAGGGCTGCGCGGACGATTTGGTCCGATCGCATGCATGTCCTGATAAAACTCATGGAACGCAGCATGCGGTAACCACGCCTCATCGAAATGCAGCGTGTCAATCGTATCACCAAGCTTTTCCTTGATCATCTCGACGTTGTAAATCACACCATCGTAGGTACTCTGGGTAAGGGTCAGGATGCGAGGCTTTTTATCTTTGACCTTACTGGCAAAAGGATTTGCATCGATTTTTTTCTGGATATTTTCGAGTTCGAATTCAGCCAGAGGGATGGGGCCAATAATGCCCATGTGATTGCGCGTTGGGCGCAAAAACACAGGGATCGCACCGGTCATGGTGATCGCGTGCAGAATGGATTTGTGACAGTTACGATCCACCACCACAATATCGTCGGCCGCAACGTTTGCGTGCCAGACGACCTTGTTGGACGTCGAGGTACCGTTGGTCACAAAGTAGCAGTGATCCGCATGGAAAATACGTGCAGCGTTAAGTTCAGACTCAGCGATCGGACCCGTATGATCCAACAACTGACCAAGTTCATCGACCGCATTACACACGTCAGCTCGCAGCATGTTTTCACCAAAAAACTGGTGGAACATCTGTCCGACAGGGCTTTTCAAAAAGGCAACGCCGCCTGAGTGTCCAGGGCAGTGCCAAGAGTAAGAACCGTCCTGAGCGTATTTGACCAGCTCACGGAAAAAAGGTGGCGGCAGACTATCTACATAACTGCGTGCTTCGCGAATGATGTGACGCGCGACAAACTCGGGCGTGTCCTCAAACATATGAATAAAACCATGCAGTTCGCGCAGAATGTCGTTCGGGATGTGTTCGGAAGTGCGGGTCTCGCCGTAGAGATAAATAGGTATGTCGGCATTCCGAAAACGTAGTTCACCAATAAAGGTACGCAAATTTTTAATGGCTCCCGCGACATCTTCGGGGGAGTCCACATCGAATTCCTCATCATCAATCGACAAGATGAAAGCACTGGCTCGGCTTTGCTGCTGAGCAAAAGAGCTCAGGTCGCCGTAACTCGTGACACCGATGACTTCCATTCCCTCGGCTTCGATTGCGGAAGCCAAGGCACGCACGCCCAGACCTGAGGCATTTTCGGAGCGGTAGTCTTCGTCGATGATGAAAATAGGAAAGCGAAATTTCATGCGAAACACTCCGCAAATAAACTAATGAGGAAAATCGGGCGAGTATAGGGCCCGATTACGCAATTTTGATGACAGCTTCTCAGCAATCAGGTGCGGGGAAGTGTGACGCCCAGCTGACCCTGATATTTACCGCCACGATCTTTATAGGAGGTTGAGCAGATTTCGTCGCTTTCAAAAAACAACATCTGCGCGCAGCCTTCGCCCGCATAGATCTTGGCGGGTAGCGGAGTAGTGTTTGAAAATTCGAGCGTCACATGACCTTCCCACTCGGGCTCCAGCGGGGTGACGTTGACGATAATGCCGCATCGTGCGTACGTGCTTTTGCCAAGGCAAACTGTCAGCACGCTGCGAGGAATACGAAAGTATTCAACGGTGCGGGCTAGCGCAAAGGAATTCGGGGGAATAATGCAGATATCTCCCTTGAAATCGACGAAAGATTTTTCATCAAAATTCTTTGGGTCAACAATCGTTGAATTGATATTAGTGAAAATCTTAAACTCATTGGCGCAGCGCACGTCGTAGCCGTAACTGCTGGTGCCATAACTGACGATCTTGCCAGACGCGTTCGAGCGGACCTGGCCCGGCTCGAAGGGTTCGATCATTGCATCGGATTCGGCCATACGGCGAATCCAGTTATCGCTTTTAATGCTCATGGCGCGGCGCCTCTAAATCCATATATCAAGAGCGCGAATTTTACCCCTCTCTGAGGCGCCCGCGGTCCAATCAGGTCCGTTTTACTGAAATGACCCCAAATTTATCGCTCAAGTCCTTTGGGAGCTTGGCAACCTTTGCAGCGAGCTGGAGTGCAATTTCGCCGTAAATCCGTGCCGCGTCGCTGTCTGGAGCCGCCACGACTGTTGGGTTGCCCGTATCAGCCTGCTCACGAATCGACATGGCCAACGGCAAGCTGCCCAAGCAATCCACGCCATAATCCTGTGACATTTTCTGCCCACCGCCCTGACCGAAAATATGTTCAGCGTGACCGCAGTTTGAACAGATATGGATCGCCATATTTTCGATCAGCCCAAGAATTGGCACGCCGACTTTCTCGAACATTTTCAAACCCTTACGCGCATCAAGCAGCGCAATATCTTGCGGTGTTGTGACGATTACCGCGCCAACCACGGGTACTTTTTGAGACAGCGTCAGCGCAATGTCACCCGTACCTGGAGGCATATCCACAATCAGATAATCCAGATCATCCCAGTTGGTCTGGCGCAGGAGCTGCTCCAGTGCCTGCGTCACCATCGGACCTCGCCAAATGGCCGGGGAGTCGTCTTTCAGGAGAAAACCAATGGAATTTGCCTGAATACCATGCCCAACCACTGGGGCCATGGTTTTGCCGTCAGCGCTGTCAGGGCGCTGCATGACGCCAAGCATGGTTGGCAAGCTGGGACCATAGATATCCGCATCGAGAATGCCAACCCGGGCACCCGCAGCCTGTAATGCCAGAGCAAGGTTTACTGCGGTGGTGCTTTTTCCAACGCCCCCCTTACCAGAAGCCACGGCAATCACATTGCGCACACCGGGCACGAGCTGCACCCCGGGTTGAACAGCATGGGCGATGATTTTGTAGCTGACGTCGACCTCAGGATCAGGAATACCGGCCGCTTTGAGTGCCTCTTTAATCCGCTCACGCAGGGGAGCAGTTTGCGCACGCGCCGGATATCCCAACACCACCTGCACGCTCAGGCGAGACCCGGCTAGCTGAAGCTGGTTATCTTTTACCAATGCATTGACGGAAAGACCTGTCACGGGGTCTATGAGGGATTCCAGTACTGCTCTGACGTCCGCTAGCGTTACACTCATTTCATATTCCTGTTGTGACATACAATTTCTGACAGTGATCTGCCAAATAAATTTAGATTGAGACTACTAGTTTGATACAAAGCATCTTTCGCGCAATCATTTTTACACTGCTCGCCTTGATCGGCGTGATCATGGCCGTCATTTTCACCGTCTCGACTATTCTGGCCATGATGGTACTGATCGTCGTCTCAGCGGTTCGTGGAAAACGTTTCGAAATCAAAGAATACTGGATGAACCGCCAGTCGCGCCGCAAATCCATACTCGGCAAGGGTTCTTTACGCAGCAAAGACGTGACGGACGTTGATGCCCGGGATATTAAGTAAATAAGGCACAGTCTTGAATACCCCGTCCCGAACCGTTAGTCTGACTGAGTTATTTCGTGGATTTGCCACCATCGGCGTACTCGGATTCGGTGGGGTGGCTGTCATGGCACGGCATGTCATCGTCGAAAAAAAACAATGGCTGACTGAAAAAGAATATGCAACGGTGTTGGGAATGGGACAAGTCCTGCCTGGCGCCAACGTTGTCAATGCCTCGGTCGTAATCGGCGACCGGTTTCAAGGTGTTAAAGGCTCACTGGTCAGCGTGTTCGGCATCATGATTCTGCCGATTTTGATCCTGATCGTGCTGGCCGCACTCTATGGCCGCTTTTCCTCACTGCCTGCAGTCAGTATTGCTTTGAATGGTGCAGGTGCCGCTGCGGCTGGAATGGTGATCGCGACGGGCCTCAAAATGGCCCTCAAGCTCAAACCCGGCCTGGCAGGATGGCTGATTATCGGAATCGCTATTGGCAGCATCCTGATCCTGCGCTGGCCTTTGGTCTATGTCGTGCTGGCCCTGATCCCTACTGCACTCGTGCTGACCGTCTTGCTGAGAAAAAAATGATGGAGACCAGCATCCTCGGCCAACTGGCGCGCACCTTTTCAATGATTTCGCTTATTGCCATTGGCGGCATGAATGCGGTATTGCCTGCATTACGTCACGAGGTTGTGGATGTTTTGCATTGGATGGATAACGAAAAATTCATGCAGTTGTTTGCTGTTACCCAAATCACACCAGGGCCTAATGTCGTCATCGTCAGTCTGGTTGGCTGGGAAATAGCAGGCCTGGCAGGATTGCTCGTCGCGACCCTCTCAATGTTGCTGCCAGCATGCTTGCTAGCTTTTATGGTTGGGCGGATCGCCAATCAGGTCGCCGGCACGTCTGGATTCCGACTGGCTCAAGATGCGTTGGTGCCTGTTGCCGTCGGACTGATTCTGGCCGGTGGACTGGATCTCGCCCATGCCGCCTATCGAGGCTGGATGACTCCGATTCTGGTTGGGGCCAACGTGGCTTTTATTCTGTTTACAAAATACAACCCCGTCTGGGCGCTGATGACGAGTGCACTGATTGCCGTGGGTGCGCATTATTCCGGGATTTTCCCGCTGATATAGACAAGATTTTCTGTCAAAAAGGCGAGCCTAGGCCATTGTGCCCGCACTGCTTTAAAATGCTTGGCTTGATGATCTCGTACGGCCTTGCTCATGTCCAGAACCCTCTTTGTTACGACCGCCCTGCCCTATGCCAATGGCTCATTCCATATTGGCCACATCATGGAGTACATCCAGGCTGATATCTGGGTGCGCTCGATGCGGATGGCGGGGCATACGGTTCACTTTGTCGGTGCTGACGACACACATGGCGCCCCCATCATGCTTAAGGCTGAATCAGAGGGTATTACGCCACAGGCGCTGGTTGCCCGCTACGGCGCGGAACGCCCGCAGTACCTGAATGGTTTTCACATCAAATTCGACCACTGGCACTCAACAGACTCGCCAGAAAACGTTGCGCTGTCGCAAGACATCTATCGCAAACTGCGTGCCGCCGACCTGATTGAGACACGTTCAATTGAACAGTTTTATGACCCTGTCAAAGGCATGTTCCTGGCTGATCGGTACATCAAGGGCGAATGCCCCAAATGCCATGCCAAAGATCAGTACGGCGACTCTTGCGAAGTATGCGGTGCGGTCTACGCGCCGACTGAGCTGATCGAGCCCTATTCTGCACTCACGAAAGCTAAACCAATCCTCAAATCTTCTGAACATTTTTTCTTCAAACTCTCCGACCCACGTTGCGTTGAGTTTCTGCAGTCCTGGACGACCGGTGAAAACCTTCAGGGCAACAAACGCCTGCAATCCGAAGTACTCGCCAAAACACGCGAATGGTTAGGTCACGGCAAAGAAGGCGACGAAGTCAATCTGGGCGACTGGGACATCTCTCGCGATGCACCGTATTTCGGTATTGAAATCCCTGATGCGCCGGGAAAATATTTTTATGTCTGGCTCGACGCACCTGTAGGTTATCTGGCTTCACTGAAATCTTATTGCGACAAGATTGGGCTGGACTTTGATGCATTGATCGACCCGAACAGCACCACCGAGCAAGTTCACTTCATCGGCAAAGATATCGTTTATTTCCATGCGCTGTTCTGGCCAGCGACCTTGAAATTTTCTGGTCGCAAGACGCCCGACCAACTCAATGTCCATGGATTCATTACAGTCAGTGGTGAAAAAATGTCCAAGAGTCGCGGCACTGGCATTTCACCATTACGCTACCTCGAGCTCGGCATGAATGCGGAATGGTTGCGCTACTACATTGCGGCAAAACTCAACTCGAAAGTTGAAGACATTGATTTCAATGCCGAGGATTTCATTGCTCGCGTCAATAGCGATTTAGTCGGTAAATACATAAATATCGCTAGCCGTGCAGCAAATTTCATCAGTAAGTATTTCGATGGAGAATTGAAATTTTCGGGCGACCATGCCGCACTTTCCGCCGGCTGGACTCAAGCCGCAGAGCGCGTGCGCGCAGATATCGAGGCACGTGAATTTGGCCGTGCAATTCGCGACATCATGGCGCAAGCCGACCTCATTAACCAGGCCTTTGACGCGGCACAGCCGTGGATGGTTGCGAAAGGGTTACAGGATACGGACACCGAGAAACGCGCTCTGCTGCAAGACATCTGCTCAAATGCACTGGGCGGGTTTAAAGCCCTTTCTGTGATGCTAGCCCCGATCTTGCCCGAGCTCGCACACCGTGTTGCAATCGATTTATTCGGCCTGGACCGGGAGTTTGTCTGGAGCGACGCAGGGCAGATTCCAACTCGCATCAATGGTTTTAAACACCTGATGCAACGTGTTGAACCAAATATGCTTGAGGCGTTGTTCGAACCCCCTGCAGCCCCCATTGCAGCTGCAGTAAAGGCTAACGAGCCCGCATTGATCCCTGGCGGCGAACCACTGGCTGAAACCATCAGTATTGATGACTTTGTAAAGGTCGATCTGCGTGTCGCGCGCATCGTAAATTGCGAACATGTTGAAGGCTCAACCAAACTGCTGCGTTTAACACTGGACGTTGGCGAAGGCCGTCACCGCAATGTATTTTCAGGGATCAAGGCCGCCTATCAGCCCGAACAACTGATCGGTCGTATGACGGTGATGGTCGCCAATCTGGCTCCCCGCAAGATGAAATTCGGTGTCTCAGAGGGCATGGTGCTAGCAGCCAGCCATGCAGATGAAAAAGTAGATGGAGGTATCTATCTGCTTGATCCGTCAACCGGCGCGCAGCCAGGCATGCGGATCCACTAAATCCAAGTTTGAACGCTTGCTAAGGTCGATGCTCAGGCATCGACCGGATGAGGATTCAATTGGGAGTCGAGGGTTTCGCGCTCATCAAAAACAAAACAGTTCCCGATAAAGTCCGCAGCATCTGTTTCCTCGAAATATTTCAGGATGCCACCGTCGAGTTGGTAGATATGTTCGACGCCGACTTCCTCCATGTAGATCGCAGCTTTTTCGCAGCGAATACCACCGGTGCAAAAACTAATCACCGTTTTGCCCTCTAACTCGGCTTTGTGATCAAGTACGGCCTGGGGAAACTCAGTAAATTTTGTGATGTGCCAATTGATCGCATTGCGAAAGGTCCCTGCCTGAACCTCAAACTCGTTGCGGGTATCGAGCATCACTACCGGGCGGCCGCTGTCGTCTGTGCCTTGAGCAAGCCAGCGCGCGCAGGTCTTGGCATCGACCGATGGGGCACGGCCTGCCTCAGGACGAATCGTAGGGTGATTCATCCGGATAATTTCATTTTTAACTTTGACCAGCATGCGCTTGAATGGCACATCGTCAGAGAGACTAAATTTGACTTCAATATCAGTGAACGCCGGATCCTCGCGCAGCCAGTTTAAAAAAGCATCCATACATACCTGCGTGCCGGCCAGGAATATGTTGATCCCCTCTGCTGTCAGAATGATTTTGCCCTTGAGCGCACAAGCCTCTGCACGTGCCAGCATGACCTCGCGACGCTCCTCGAGACTATCCAGGGAGACGAACTTATATGCAGCGATGTTGATGATTTGTGTCATTTGCTTGGACGTAAAAACTGGAGCGGGTGATGGGAATCGAACCCACGCTTGAGGCTTGGGAAGCCGCCGTTCTGCCATTGAACTACACCCGCGGACTGGACCGCAATAACCATTATACGAGAAGTGACAATGCGAATTCGGCGGATTTGAAACAGGATCGGCTCGAACCACTACAATATCCCCTATGGAAATCGTATTGAATGGTCAGCCAGTGATGCTGACCGCCCCCCTCTCTCTGGCCCAGTTGGTTGAACAACTGGGATTTACAGGCAAGCGGATCGCCGTTGAGCGAAATGGTGAAATTGTGCCCAAAAGCCAGCACGCTGCATGTATGCTTGCGTCCCAGGACAGGTTAGAAATCGTTGTCGCAGTCGGTGGTGGCTAAATGCATACTCAACATATTAAAAGTTTCGTCAATCGGCGTAGCCACATTACTCAAGGACAGCAAGAAGCACTCGATACCTGGCTGAAAAAATGGTCGGTTGAGTACAAACCAAACTTGCTTGATGTGCCTGCAGCGTTTGGCCGTGTCGCGCCCACCATTCTGGAAATCGGCTTTGGTATGGGAGAAACGACCGAGCAGATCGCCATCGCACGGCCTGGAGATAACTTTCTAGGCGTTGAGGTCTTTAACGCTGGTGTGGGTGCGCTGCTCAAACGTATCGAAGGCTCCGCTCTGACTAACATCCGCATCATTCAGCATGATGCAGTTGAGGTTCTGCGCGACATGGTGGCACCTGAAAGTTTGTCCGGGGTTCACATTTATTTCCCGGATCCTTGGCCTAAAACCCGGCACCATAAACGTCGCCTGATTCAACCCCCGCTCATTGCACTGCTGGCGAGTCGGATGGCCCCTGGCAGCTACATTCATTGTGCGACCGACTGGGAACACTATGCGATGCAGATGCTCGAGGTGTTAAGGGGTGAGCCAACATTGCAAAATACTTGCGAGGGTTTTGCACCTCGCCCGGATTTCAGGCCTCTGACTAAATTTGAGAACCGCGGTTTGCGGCTTGGTCATGGCGTCTGGGATTTGATTTTCAAAAAAATCTAACGGCCAAACCCACCTAGCTTGCCTAAACCTTTCATGCCGCCCATGGCGCGCATCATTTTGGCCATGCCGCCTTTTTTCATTTGTTTCATCATGCCCTGCATCTGCTCAAACTGATTGAGCATGCGATTCACCTCTTGCACAGGAACACCGGCACCTGAGGCGATACGCCGCTTGCGGGAGGCTTTGAGCAATTCGGGTTTTGAACGCTCAAGCGGTGTCATTGAATTCAAAATGCCCTCGGTACGTCGCATCTGCTTTTCGGCCTGGCCACTCTGGAGCTGCCCCGCGGCCTGGGCAAACTGAGCGGGAAGCTTTTCCAGCATCGAGCTCATATCACCCATTTTTTTAACCTGCACAATCTGATCCCGAAAATCATTGAGATCAAACTTATCGCCCGACTTGATCTTGGTCGCAAGTTTTTGCGCCTCGGCCATGTCGATATTTTTTTGCGCTTGCTCGACCAGGGAAACGATGTCGCCCATACCGAGCACACGCTGCGCCATCCGCTCAGGGTAGAAAGGCTCGAGACCGTCGAGTTTTTCTGAAACACCCACGAACTTGAGCGGTTTGCCCGTTACATGACGCACGGACAATGCCGCACCACCACGCGCATCACCGTCCAGCTTGGTCAGCACCACACCCGTCAGGGGCAAGGCCTCGCCAAAGGCTTTGGCTGTGTTCACCGCATCCTGACCCTGCATCGCGTCAACCACGAACAGGGTTTCGATAGGCTTGAGCAGATCGTGCAGGGCGCGGATCTCGCGCATCATGGCCTCATCGATACCCAAACGACCTGCGGTATCAACAATCAGCACATCGAAATGATGTCGCTTGGCATAGTCCACCGCATTGCGCGCAATGTCTTCGGGTTTCTGGCTGGGGTCCGAGGCGATCCATTCCACACCCACCTGAGCGGCAACCGTCTTGAGCTGCTCGATCGCGGCGGGTCGATATACGTCCGCACTGACCACGGCAACCTTTTTCTTGCCAGTCTTACGTCCGTACTGAACATGGCCACCCTCTGAGAGCCACTTAGCCAGCTTACCTGTCGTAGTCGTCTTACCTGCGCCTTGCAAACCCGCCATCAGAATGATTGCAGGAGGCTGCATGGCGAGTGACAGTTCACTCGCCTCCGGTCCCAAATCTCCACCCATCAGGGCGGTCAGCTCCTGGTGCACCACGCCAACCAAAGCCTGGCCTGGAGACAGGCTGCCTACGACCTCCTCTCCCAAAGCCTTTTCTTTGACACGCGCCACAAAGTCGCGCACCACAGGCAGAGATACGTCTGCCTCAAGGAGCGCTAAGCGCACCTCGCGCAACATATCCTGAGTATTGGATTCGGTCAGGCGTGCCTCACCGCGCATGGTCTTGACGACGCGCGAGAGACGTTGGGTTAGATTTTCAAGCATGGTGACAGTTTTTTCGCTTTACACTAGACGGATGTCTACAGCTATTGTATTTCACTCGCTCGCTGCGCTGGCATATTCCGGCTTGGCTCTTATACTCTGGCGCGCTCTGTCGTCTGGCCAGCCTGTCATTCAGGCAGGCAGGCTCGTGCGTTTAGGTGTTCTGATCGCCCTTGTTTTTCACGGAATCGCCCTGAAAGACTCGATTTTGCGTGGCCAACACCTGCATTTGAGCTGGTCATTAGCACTTTCGGCAGCCGTATGGCTTGGAATGATTGTTTTCTGGCTAGAGAGCCTGATTATCCGCATTGATGGCCTGCAACTCCTGCTTTTACCGGCCGGCGCGCTGACTTGCTTACTGGCTGCGCTGTTTCCACAGTCTCAACTGATTGCTCACGCGGGTGACACCGCCCTGCGCGTGCACTTGTTGATCGCGATGTCTGCTTATGGGCTCATTACCGTCGCAGCGCTTCAGGCATTGCTGATGTCAGCGCTAGACCGCCGCCTGCATTTTCCACGCGAGTCTGCTCAATCCCCCACTAGAGGTCTATGGTCTGTTGCGGGACGCCTGCTCGATGCGCAACCTCCTCTGCTCGCACAGGAGCAATTACTGTTTCGCGTGATTTGGGTGGCCTTTGGTGCGCTCACACTCGCTGTCGCCTCAGGCTCACTGATTTCGGTTGCAGCGACAGGAAAATGGCTGCCGTTTGATCACAAAACTGTATTTACTTTACTTTCATGGATTACGTTTGGTGTGTTGTTAATTGGCCGTCACGTTCGCGGCTGGCGTGGTCGCATCGCGTTACGTTACACATTAGTAGGCTTTGCCTTTATCGTGCTGTCCTACACGGGTAGCCGTTTCGTCATCGAAGTCATTCTGCAGAGATCCTGAAATGGGTAAAGCAATTTTCTGGATCAGTATTTTTATCGGCGTGTTGGTCATTACAAGGATTCTGGCGCGCAAAGCGGCTCAGCGTGACGCAGATTTGAAAAACCCCACGGCAAAGACCGATCAAACAACACAGCAAAAATCCTCTATCAGCAGCCCTGAAAAAATGGTGCGTTGTGATCACTGTGGTGTGCACCTGCCTTATTCTGAAGCCACCCTCACAGAAAATAATGTCTGGTGCAGTGCCGAGCATGCCAGACTAGGCGTCAAACAACGCGTCTAACCACGCCGTGACTCACTCAATGCAACTCAACAACAACGGCTGGCTCGAGCAAGATTCAGAGATCACTCTCAAACCATCGCCAAATTTTAATGAGCGTCCCGACCCACAGGACATCAGCCTACTGGTGATTCATAACATCAGTCTGCCCCCCGGTCAGTTTGGTACGCCCTATGTATCTGATCTGTTTCTCAATCAACTTGATCTCGATGCAGACCCCTGGTTTGCATGCCTCGAGGGATTAAAAGTCTCCGCGCATTTTCTGATCGACCGTACTGGGCACATTACTCAATTCGTATCATGTAATGCACGCGCTTGGCATGCGGGTGTTTCATCGTTCGAAGGACGCGATCAGTGCAATGATTTTTCGATTGGGATTGAGCTTGAAGGCACTGATAGCGAACCCTATACTGAAGCGCAATATGCAGTGTTGAACCGACTCACACAGTGCCTGTCGGAGCACTATGGTTTGCGCGCAGTAAGTGGTCACCATCACATCGCGCCAGAAAGAAAAACGGACCCAGGCGCATCATTCGACTGGGTCCGTTTTAGTAGCGCGGTCAACCGGCCAGATATAAACTGGCCGCTGACAAATCAATCAAGCAAAGATCAGCCCAATAACAACTGATTGACCCGCTTCACAAAGGCGCTTGGATCGGGAAGTTGCGAGCCGTCAGCAAGCATGGCCTGCTCAAACAATAACGCGGCCCAATCCGCAAACGTCTCATCCGAGGCAGCCTGTACACGCGCGACCAAAGGATGCTCAGGATTAATTTCAAGCACCGGCAGCACATTTGGCGCTTCTTGTCCCGCGGCCTTGAGCATACGCATCAGATGCGGGCTCAAGTCATTCTGGCCCACTACAACGCAGGAGGGTGAATCGACCAAGCGCGCCGTGACGCGAACTTCTTTGACGCGGTCTTTGAGTGTTTCCTGCAGACGCTCAACAAAGGGCTTAAATTGCTCAGCCACTTCAGTTTGATGTTTCTTTTCCTCTTCGTCGCCAAGAGCCTCTAGATCAAGCCCCCCCTTCGCGACAGAGACCAGTTGTTTGCCATCAAACTCTCGCAGATGTGACAACATCCACTCGTCCACACGGTCCCACATGATGAGGACTTCGATCCCTTTCTTGCGGAAGATCTCGAGATGAGGGCTGTTCTTTCCAGCCATATAGCTGTCAGCCGTCACATAGTAAATCTTGTCCTGACCTTCTTTCATGCGAGCAACATAGTCAGCGAGCGTGACAATCTGTGCATCGGTGTCGTCGTGAGTCGAGGCAAAACGCAACAGCTTAGCGATGCGCTCAAGGTTAGTCGCATCCTCGCCAGTGCCTTCTTTCAACACCTGACCAAATTCTGCCCAGAACGTTGTGTAGTCTTCTTTACGATTTTCTGCAAGATCCTCCAGCAGGCTCAGAATACGTTTGGCTGAACCATCGCGGATCACCTTCACGTCACGGCTTTCCTGCAAAATCTCGCGCGACACGTTCAAGGGCAGATCGGCCGAGTCAATCACCCCACGCACAAAGCGCAGGTAGGACGGCAGTAATTGTTCTGCATCGTCCATAATGAACACGCGTTTAACGTAAAGCTTTACACCACGACGTGCATCGCGATCCCACATATCAAAGGGCGCGTGCTTGGGGATGAAAAGCAATTGCGTATATTCGCTACGGCCTTCGACACGGTTATGCGTCCAGGCAAGCGGGTCATCGAAATCATGCGAGACATGTTTGTAAAACTCTTTGTACTGCTCGTCCGTAATTTCTGATTTATTACGTGTCCATAGCGCATTAGCCTGGTTAACAGCCTCCCATTCATCCGTCTTTTTTTGCTCGGAGGCTTCCTGGTCCCATTCCTCTTTGCGCATTTCAACTGGCAAAGAAATATGATCTGAATAGCGACGCAGGACTTCGCGCAGCTTGTAACCATTCAGGAACTCGTCTTCGTCTGCACGCAGATGGAGGACGACCTCTGAGCCGCGGGTTGCTTTTTCAATTGTTGCGATGGTGAATTCACCCTCTCCATTTGATTCCCACATCACACCTTGATCCGCGGATAAGCCTGCTCGACGGCTACGCACGGTTACCTTGTCAGCGACGATAAAGGAGGAATAAAAACCCACACCAAACTGACCAATCAGTTGTGCGTCTTTTTGCTTATCACCCGTGAGCTTGGAGAAAAACTCCCGCGTACCTGATCGTGCGATCGTACCCAGGTTGGACACGGCCTCATCTCGTGAGAGTCCCACGCCGTTATCAGAAATAGTGATGGTACGTGCTTCTTTGTCGTAATCGACACGCACACGCAACTCGCCCTCGCCTTCGAGCAAAGCGGGCTGATCAATGGCCTCAAACCGCAGTTTGTCGCAGGCATCGGAGGCGTTGGAGACTAGCTCACGCAAAAAGATTTCTTTGTTGCTGTAGAGCGAGTGGATCATCAAATGCATCAGCTGTTTGACCTCAGCCTGAAAGCCTAAGGTTTGCGATGCGTCAGCAGAAGAAGTATTTTGGGTCATGTTTTTCACTGAAAAAGTTATCCACAGGGATGAAAAGACTGGGCAAACGGGCCTAGCTAGTCAATTCAAGTGATTTGTATTTGGGGCTCAAAACAAAATTTTCAAGACGTTCTATAATGTCGTTCTTCCTGATTGAGTCGTCTGACTCAAATCCTCCTTGCCCGGGTGGTGAAATTGGTAGACGCAGGGGACTCAAAATCCCCCGCCGCAAGGCGTGCCGGTTCGATTCCGGCCCCGGGCACCATCTTTAAATCCTTGATCTTTAAGGATAAATTCAAAAATATATCGTTGTGCAGCTCAAATATTGAGCAGTTTTTTGCGTGACACATTCTTTACAGAAAAGTTGACATTGGCGAAACTAAAATTCTACTTAGTCACTTTTGTTTACCAAGAAATATCGTTTTATTTCTATCGGTCCGATTAGAATTTGAAGCAAGTTGGCTTGAATAGCCCCTAGTTCATATCCGAGACCTTCAGCCTTTGACAAACACCCCGAAAATCCTCATTCTTGCTGGCCCAAATGGGGCTGGCAAAACAACTTTCGCCAGAGAGTTTGTTCGCAAAGAGCTTGGCTTTAAGCACTTTGTGAATGCCGATCTTATCGCAGCGGGTATGTCGCCCTTTGAGCCTGAACTCGCGGCAATTGCTTCTGGTCGTGTGATGCTGGACCAGATCAAACATCTAGTTAAAGCTCGTGAAAGCTTTGTGATTGAAACTACCCTCTCGGGGTTAGGATATGCTCGACACATCAGCCATTGGCGCTCATCTGGGTATCATGTCTCACTGATATTTTTATCGCTCAGATCTTCGAACATAGCACTTGAACGCGTACGGAATAGAGTAAAACAAGGTGGCCACAATATCCCTTCTAATGTAATTAAGCGGCGTTTTATTGCAGGGCTCGAAAATTTCAATACAATCTACAAAGATATAGTCGATGAATGGCAAGTCTTGGACAACACTGATTCGGACCCAACGCCTATTGACTGGAAAGGTAAAAAATAATGCCCAAAGTTGCCCCTGAATATCCAGAGCACGTGCAGATTGTTATTCGTGCATTAAAACGCGCACGAAAATTAGCTCGAAAAGTCTCACAAGAAACTGGCACACCTTTTATCTATATGAAAGGTGACAAGATTATTAAAGAGATGATCACCAAGCCATAAGGCTGAATATGAGTTTTGACATTTGTAATGGCGCCATTACAAAATAGATTTCTGTAAAGAACCCGATGCTGTACAAGCAGGGGACTCAAAATCTCCCGCTCGCCGTGCGTGCCGGTTCGATCTTGGCAGTCTTTAGGATCCGCCGCAGACTCCTAATCCTAGTGATTATTGATCTCATGGGACCCATTTCAAATTTTATGAAATAAAATCAAATTCTATTTAATAAAGGGAGCTAGTTATGCCCAGTGGATCAACAGTTAACTTAGCGACAAGGCTTCTGATAACTTTTGTAAGTGCATCGATCGCATTACCTGCGTCAATCTCTTTGGCATTTGCTCAGAGCGCGAATGGTCAACAGCAGGTGGGCACGAATAATCCGCAGCAGGCCGGCGCTGCCAAATTAACAGAAGCACAATTAGCGGCTTTAGTTGCACCGATTGCGCTGTATCCAGATCCTCTAGTCTCCCAGGTGTTAATGGCGTCGACTTATCCTTTGGAGGTGGCTGAGGCCTATAACTGGCAACGCTCGAATAGTCGTCTTTCAGGCAGTGCACTGAATCAAGCCCTGCAACAGCAAAACTGGGATCCGAGCGTTAAATCACTGGTTTCCTTTGCTCCGGTGCTCGGGATGATGGGAACCCAACTGAGTTGGACCCAAAATCTGGGCAATGCTGTGTTAGCTCAGCAGTCGGATGTCATGACCGCGATCCAGGATCTGCGTGGCAAGGCAAAAGCAGCGGGAGCTTTGCAATCAAACACCCAGCAAACCGTCACGACTCAAGGCAGCGGCAGTAGCGAAACCATCATTATTCAGCCGGCTAATCCACAAGTTGTCTATGTCCCCACTTACAACCCCGCACTGGTTTATGGGACTTGGGGGTACCCTGCCTATCCCCCCTACTCTTACTACCCGCCCGGTTATGTTGCCGGCACGGCACTTCTTTCTTTTGGTGTGGGAATGGCTGTTGGCGCGGCGTTATGGGGTGGCTGCAACTGGGGCGGTGGCGGCTGGAACCACTGGGGTGGTGGCTGGGGGGGTGGCAATTCACTCACCGTCAACAACAATACTTTTAATAACTTTAATCGCGGCACGAATAACAACTGGGCGAGTACAAACAGAACTGGCTCCAGCAATTGGCAGCCGAACATGCAACGCGTTAATTCCAGCTTAGGTGGCAGCGCAAACAACGCACTTAGAAATCAACAACGCGATCAACTCAGACAAAACATGCAACGCGACGGCTTTGGCGGTGGTGACCGTGGGGGCTTTGGCAGTGCATCGAGAGATGGCGGCGAACGTGGCGGTCTAAGTGGAGATCGCTCAGGTGCTGATCGCTCGGGTGGTGATCGCTCGGGTGGTGGCGGTAAATTTGGTAGCGATCAAAGATTTGGTGGTGGCGATCGCTCAGGAGGACAAAGAGATCCGGGCGGTTTTGGCTCAGGCCATCATTCCAGTTTTGGTGGTGGCGAACACTTCGGCGGTGGCGGTGGGTCGCGCTTTGGCGGCGGCGGTTCACATTTTGGCGGCGGACGTCGTTAAACACACACGGATAGATTCAATCAATATTAACGAGGACACATTATGAAATATTTATTCGCAATGATCACAGCTGCGTTGACTTTTGGATTCACAACTGCGTCATACGCACAATCTACAGCAATGAGCACTGAAGAACTTCAGACCTATTGCAAAGGCTCTGACGATTCATTTGTTACCTGCGAGATATATGGTCAAGCTGTTTATGACACGTATCTGGTATTTAGCCAGCACAACAAAGCGCCTAAATTCATCTGTATTGTGCAACCTGCCCCATCGCGCAAAGAAGTCATTCAAGAGTATGTTGCTTGGGCCGATGCCAATGCTAAATACGCTAAAGATCCCGCCGCAGACTCTATTCTTCGTTTCCTTGGTGGACGTTTTCCCTGCGAGAGCTCGGGAAAATAAGTGACTACTTCAGGAGTAAATTCAATGAAAAAAATAACACTAATCATTCCAGTTGTAGCAGTGCTTTTATCCGGCTGCTCTGGAATGAACACCACACAACAACGCACGCTATCTGGCGGAGCAATTGGTGCAGCCGCAGGAGCCGGGATTACGGCTATCGCTGGAGCTAATCCAATCTGGGGTGCCGTTGGTGGTGCTGCAGTAGGCGCTGTGAGTGGCTATGTCTATGATCAGTATGAGAAGTCCAAAGCAAATCACAACAACTCAAACAATCAAAAGACCAAGCCTGCAGCTACGACCACAAAACCTGCAGCAACGACCAATTAATACACTACATATCAGTAGGTAAATTGTTTAGACCTTATTTCTAAAACAATATTTCTATTGCCAGTGTGGCTCGATCCATACCCACGTGCCACCACGATTTACCCAATGCCCATGCACCCATCTTCCATAAGATGGGCCTGCAGGAACATAGCGCCCAGGCACCCAAACATATTGACCGTGGTTCCATCGCCAGTGGCCTGGACGCCAAATCATAGGTCTTCCAGGGGGATGGGGAGGGATAGTTTCATATCTCAATTGCGGCACAGCCTGATAGCCCTGCCCAAATGCAGCACCATGAATAAACGGTGCCGTTGCTGCAATGAGCGTTAAACCACCAGTTAAAAATTTTCTACGCAACATGTTCTTAGTCCTTTACTAGCGTTTTAGGCTTAGCCCTAGCGCGGCTCACACCAACGTTGATTTGTATAACCGTCGCTAATCAGCTCTTTTTACGCTTGTCCAGGTGGCTAGAAAGATTATTAGCCATACTTAGTGAGAAAGCGGTCGCCCAGGCAAAGGAAAAGAGCCCAGTAAAAGCGATGATGGATGGAATAAGACGCCAGCCTGGCGGAAGATCTAAACCTGAATACCCGACTGTCGTGAAAAACCCAGCTACAAACAGGAGCGCCATCAGCCAGTCAGATACAAACCCAAAGCCTGTCAACGCTAAAACCCATATCCAGAGTGACACAAGCATTGCAACCACCAGGAGCATCGTGTAGGCGACAAATCTCAGCATTTCATAATGTTGCCCACGCGTTGCGGATCGCTCTAGTGATAGACGGTAAGCCTCCGAAATCCACACAAAGCTATAGATATTGAACACCGCTACAGCACTCATCACAAGGAGTCCAAAAACTGCCTCCTTTAATAATAGTTCTAACTGGATGGCGTAAATATTCATATCTAGGCAAGCATGGAAAATTGGATTTTTAATGAAACAGCGGTCATTATGACCAAAAAATTACTCTACCTGTTTTCGTAAAAATAATGATCCAGAACCATCTTTGGAATGATTAGGCCAAACGCGATCGCCATGCAAATCATGATCGTAGTCATGGCATCGCTAGCCGCATAGCCGAGTATTGATTCAGTACTTTTTCCACCCAGCTTGTAGATCTCAACCAGAGCACTAGACATTCTGAATAAAAAGACACCTGGCATCAATGAAACGACCGAAACAAAGGCAAGGGCTGCAAAAGGTAATTTCAGCCTGTGCGCAAGAGGAGTCGCTACGATGCCCACAAAAAAACACGCCGCGGCAGCACCTATCACTACGTCATGACTCACCTCAATGACACCCCATCGAATTGCATGTGCCACAGCTCCAACTGCCATCGGTATCAACAATACACGCCAAGGCATTGAAAAAAATGTTCCAAATGCAGCGATCGCAATACTTGCTGCCAACATGTCAAAAATGATCGGTAATTGCTGGCCAACCATATCGGGTGCAAGTGTTTGCCCACCGATCCACAGTCCGACCAACAGCCCCAGGCAGATCATCAGGATAATCAGTGCCGAATAAGTCAGTCGAGCGATCCCCAGACTGATTCGACCTCGCGCTAAGTCCAAAGAGCCATTTATAATGTGCGCGCCAGGCACCAAGATCATACAAGGACAAACTTCGATAAATTGCAGTGATACATTGAACTGAAGTGTCTGAAGTATTGCACCGACCAGCCCAGCTAAAAGTGCTGCGGTCAGCGGCTGCGCGAAAAGACTTCGCGAAAAACGTGCAACAACTCTTCTGGCCGCAGCACCCAATGCGGCACTCAAAAAAATCGCTAAAAGTGTGAAGCCGTCTGTCACACCAAAAATTAGACCAAGCGCAGCAGCACCTAATCCCGCCATCAAGACAAAGCGCAGCATCGAAGCTGGGGCTAGGGCCGAAATCTCATCTAGCTGCGTGAGTGCTTGTTTTATCGGCAGAGATCCTGAGCGAACGCTATCAAGCACACTTAACGTCTTAGATACCTTATTCATGTCCACACCTACAGGTGTGACGTCAATAACCTCTACCAGAGTCTCTGTCACTGTATTTTCATCAAGTACATTGTTTAAATTTTCTAGCTTGATGATGAACTGATTCCAGGCTGGCAGCACCGAAACCGAATAGCCTAAGGACTTTCCCAGAATCGCCGCATCCTCAACGATACGATGTGTCGTCTGTCCGTTGACGCATAGGATACGCGTGCTAACACTAATAATTTTCAACGCGAGAGCGGGTGAGACACCCATATTGGTCGTTCCTTGGTGATTACCGTCACAAATGTTACACAACTTTGTATGTGACCTACAGAATATTTATTCATTGGTCATGCTTGACGGACGCATCCCACTTACGGTTTACTTGGCTTACTCTAATCTTCTCTATATACCGCCACAATATGTCAAAACTCATCGCCTATTTCTTTGTTGCCATATTTACATATCTTCAATCCGGTTTGACCTGTGCGGCGGACTTTCCTGACAAAAGCGTCAGAATTGTCGTTCCATTTCCTGCGGGTGGCGCAGCCGATACGTTTACCCGTCTGATTGGCGCAAAGCTTTCGACAATATGGGGGCAATCTGTTGTTGTGCAAAACATGCCCGGAGCAGGAACAATTATTGGTACGGCCAACGTAGCGAAGGCAGCCCCTGATGGATATTCACTGATTATTATCGCGAACAGTTTTTTGATTAATGCAAAGCTTCAAAAAGAATTGCCGTATGACGGTATTAAAGCCCTGGCCCCTGTTGCGATGTTAGTGAACTCACCCCAAGTGATTGCAGTCAACGCTACCAGTCCTTACCAATCATTTGCTGAGTTATTGAGTAAGTCCAAAGAGTCGGGGAGTAGTCTGAGCTACTCCACGGTTGGGCCAAACACCTCACAAAATATCGCGGGTGAATTGCTCAAATCACGCACTGGACTTGCTGCCGTGTATGTTCCGTTTGCTGGCGGTGCGCTGGCAGGTAATGCCGTTGCAGGCGGGCACGTCACAATGGTATTGACCAACTGGAACGAGATCACCGCTAATGTTCAATCTGGAAAACTACGCCCTTTGGCCGTGACCACTAAACAGCGCATTCAACCGCTTAAGGATACGCCAACGCTTATCGAGCTCGGCTTCCCGGAAGTCGACGTGGATGTCTGGTTTGGTGTAGCGGCGACACGGGGCACACCACCAGCCATATTGGATAAACTGTCCGAAGGATTTAAAGTGGCTCTAGCCGATCCTGAAGTGCAAAAGCAACTGATCGCGGCTGGCTTCATCACAGACTATCAAGACCGAAAACTATTGGAAAATAAGATCCAAAACCAATATGAGTTTCTATCTAAGTTAATTGACGAGATGGGAATGAAGGCGGAATAAAACCAATAGAAGTAGATAGGAGACTGAGCGGGTCTTTAGAGCGCTGATCAACTAGATTACAGCTGTCTTACGTTTTTATAGTTATTGTCATTTCATGTCTACATAGCTTGTGTAATATAGATTCATTGCCATTTTATTAATCAATCTGAATCCAATTCTTAAGGGTTACTCAGTGAAAATCTCCGACATCCGAGCCAATGCATATTCAATGCCGTTTGTGAGTCCCTCGTTTCCTATCGGCCCCTACCACTTCGTGAATCGTGAGTTTTTCATCATCACGTATCGTACCGATATCGAAGCCTTACGTGCAGTCGTGCCTGAGCCCCTCACCGTCACCAGTCCTTTGGTCAGTTTTGAGTTCATTCGTATGCCTGACTCTTCAGGTTTTGGCAGCTACACCGAAAGCGGTCAGGTGATCAGCGTCGTTGATATGGATGGCAAGCCTGCTAGCTACACCCATATGATGTATCTGGATGATGAGTCCCCCATCGCTGGTGGTCGCGAGCTCTGGGGATTCCCTAAGAAGTTAGCAAGCCCTAAACTTTCTGTTGAGTCCGACACACTGCTCGGCACACTGGATTATGGTCCTGTTCGTATTGCAACCGGTACGATGGGCTTCAAATATGAGAAGCTCGACCTTGAAACGGAACAGCGCAAGCTAGCAGAAACGCCTTGCTATCTGCTCAAAATTATTCCTCATGTCGATGGTAAGCCCCGTATTTGTGAACTCGTGCGTTATTTTTCACATAACGTTAAGATGCATGGCGCGTGGACAGGACCGGCAAGACTAGAGCTGTTTCAACATGCTCTGGCTCCTATTGCTGACTTACCCGTACTGGAAGTCGTCGGTGCCAAACATCTAATCTGCGATTTGAGCCTTGAGTTGGGTGAAGTCGCATTTGATTACCTGAAAGTCTAAATTCACGATTTATTTAATAAGGAAATAATCATGTCCCTACAAGGTAAAGTCGCACTGGTCACAGGAGCCGCAAGTGGCATCGGTAAAGAATGTGCCATCACAATGGCCAAACAAGGTGCAGCAATCGTCATCGCCGACCTGAATTTAGCAGCATCCGAAGCTGTTGCTCAGGAAATCATCAACGCAGGCGGTCGCGCGATAGCCGTTGTGATGGATGTCACTAGCGAGGAAGCTGTCAACGCAGGGATACAACAGGCAGTCGACCAGCTCGGTAGTATTGACGTTTTGGTTTCCAACGCGGGAATCCAGATCGTGCATCCGATCGAAGAGTTTCCATTTGCCGAATGGAAAAAAATGTTGTCTATCCACCTGGATGGTGCCTTCCTGACGACCAAAGCCGCAATCAAACATATGTATGCAAGCGGCAAAGGCGGTTCGATTATTTACATGGGTTCGGTACATTCACACGAAGCTTCAAAGCTTAAATCAGCATATGTCACAGCTAAGCATGGCCTGTTAGGGCTTGCACGTGTAGTCGCAAAAGAAGGCGGCCCACGTGGCGTGCGCGCCAACGTAGTCTGCCCAGGCTTTGTGCGCACACCACTAGTCGAAAAACAAATCCCTGAGCAGGCAGCTGCGCTAGGCATCAGCGAGGCAGATGTAGTTAAAAATGTGATGTTGAAAGAAACCGTTGACGGTGAATTCACAACCGTTGCTGACATCGCCAATACAGTGGCTTTCCTGGCTAACTTCGATAACAATGCCATCACAGGACAATCAATCGTGGTGAGCCACGGCTGGTATATGCAATAAAGTAAACAGGGAACAGTACTGCTTAGTACTGTTCCCTGAGCTTGCACCTATAACTTTATTTAAGATTTGCGATGTATGTCGTGGGTGACGAAGTTTTCACCTAGCGGAGGCAGGGCTATGTATGAATCATCTTCCAGTGTGTGACGTATGTCTCTCAGACCTGCGTCCCAATGGTGTTTCATCGTTTCGTGGCTGAATTCAAAGTCTTTATAGTGACCTTCGACAGGTTTATTTTTGTAGATCAGCTGAATACAGTTATAACGCGCCCCATATAAGGTTTTAGCCATCTCATCAAAGCGAGGATCTTTTTTGCGGACTGAGGCAGGAACCATTTCAATCATATCCCACATCATTTGGCGCAAATTTTGTAAGGCCTTGACGGTGTTGGTGACGCCTCGGGTTTTACTTGAGTACTGAATATCCTTCATCCGCTCCATGATTTCCATGATGTTTGTAGGGAGTGCGCCCTCAGCGCTCCATAAATCAACCTGGAAAATCAAGGTGTCTTTGTGTGGTTTGCAATTGATAATGTAGTCTAACGGAGTATTAGAAACACAACCGCCATCCCAATAAAACTCGCCCTCAATTTCAACGGCCGGAAATCCCGGTGGCAATGCTCCAGAGGCCACAAAATGCTGTGGGGTTAGTTTCATTTCGGTGTTGTCAAAGTAAATGAAATTACCCGTTCGAACGTTTGTCGCACCGATGGAAACACGCATTTCCTTGCTGTGATTAATCCGATCAAAATCCGCAAAACGCTCAAGCGTGCTGATCATCGCAGTGGTTTCATAAAAACTCGTTTCTGCGGGTGAGCCGCGTCCGGGTGCGAAGGGGCGTGGCGAAAAGAAACCCTCCTGTCCTTCCATAATGGCACGCATAGCGGCCATAGACCCAAACATTTTTTCTGTTGAGTTTTTTGCTATTTCCATCATGGCCGAAGTGCCAGGATCAAACATATTGAACGCGGTGAACATTGCATTTGCAATCGTCGAGGGCGGTCGACAAATCGTTTCCCAAAAACCGCGTAATTTTTCTACGCGTGTTTCTGGAGGATTGCCCGCAATAATGGCGCAATTCAGTGCGCCAATTGAAATACCAGCCACCCAGTTTGGATACACCGGCGTTTCGCGAAGTCCCTCTACCACTCCAGCCTGATATGCTCCGAGCGCTCCCCCTCCCTGCAATACCAAGACGATTTGTGGATAGTCAGGTACTTTTAGCAATTTTGCCATGATCATCTTTATAAATAGTAATAAAAAATAGCTTAATTGAAATACATAACAGAATAAAGATTAATTTTACTCAAGTCAGAGATTAAGATTGAACCAAACGTGGCCAACCGTCAATTTGTAATAACTTTAAGGAACCATCAAACATTAACGAGTGTGTAAAGATAGTTTGTGCTGAATAATTTAACAAAGGTATTTAATGAAAAAAACTCTGCTTTCCTCCTTGATCGCCACGCTACTCCTGAGTGCCTCGATCAGTTTTGCTCAATCTACAAAACTAGAACCCGTCTTTGCGGATGTATCCGTGACAACGGCCACAGTCGATTCAATTGATTCCAATAAGCGGATAGTTATGCTTAAAGATGGCTCAGGTAACGTAGAAGCCTTAGTTGTCCCAAAAAGTGTTAAGAATTTTGATCAAATCAAAACTGGGGATAAATTTGTAATCGAATACACAGAATCGATTGCAGTCGGCTTAACTCCCAAAACAACCAGCAAGCCCGGTACGTCTGAGTTGAAATCGATCTCAATGAGCGCAAAAGGTAAATTGCCTTTTGCTGAAGCGGTAGAAGTCAAAGTATTAACAGCCAAGATTATGTCGATCGATGTCGCCAAGCGCACTGCTGCTCTTGAACTGCCAAACATGAAAACAGTGATGGTAAAGATAGACAAACAGGTTCAAGGAATTGAAAAAATTAAAGTCGGCGAGGAATTGATGGTTGAGATCATTGAAAAAACTGCTATTGGCTTTATCGCCCCATAACTTATTAGTTAATGAATTTGAAATACTCATTAAGCTATTTTTTGTACTTATCTGTTATTAATAAAAAAGGACTCAACATGAATTTGAACAATCATCGCAGAACACTTTTAATTAGCGCCATCATCGGTGCGGCTGTGTTGACAGGTTGTGTCAGTCAGCAAAAATACGACCAGCTCAATGCGGCTTACATAAAGCTGCAACAAGCCTACCAAGGTGACGAAGTTGAAATCAAGCAACTGCAAGGTGAGTTGAAAGTTACGATCAAAGACAAGATCCTCTTCCCCGAAGGCGGATTCCAGCTTGATTCAAAAGCCCAGGCAGTGCTTGCAAAAATGGTTCCTACTCTTTCAGGCTTTCAGAACACGAAAATTGTTGTCCGCGGCTACACAGACAATGTTCCTGTTGGTCCAGGACTTAAACGCGAAGGAATCACTACCAATCTCGACCTCTCGTCTAAACGTGCAGATAACGTTGTAGACTTTCTGCTCAAGAAAGGCACGAGTCCAAGTTTGATTTCAGCTCAGGGGATGGGCGAATCGAATCCTGTCGCTTCAAACAGCACGCCTGATGGTCGTGCACAGAATCGCCGCATCGAAGTGACTCTGGTCGGTCCAGGCAACTAATATTATTTGCGGTACCTGTTAGTCAAACAAGCCGAGAAAATAAACTCGGCTTGTTAATTTTTTGTAGATTAAACAGGCATTTTGTTTAACTCTGCCCGAACAGGGAGCTGTTTGAGCAAATCTTCCTTTGGGATTCGCTTTTTAACTTCGTATCGACCTTGTTCAACACGACTAATATAGTGATCTAAAATTCCCGCATGGTCCTCTTTGCGAATGATCTTATCTCCTTGCGGATGACCGATTGAATTCTTTAAGCTCATGCCTTCCAGAGCTTGGATCACGCCCTCAACATCTTTTCGCGACTGATATCCAGAACCCTCGATAGCAGCTTTTAGTGCAAACAAATCTTCCCACGATTGCCAGGCATGGCTTTTAGCCATAACGAGTTTGCCATTCTTTTCACGTGCATAGATGTCATCCACGTTCATGGCAGTAATAAACTCTTTATGGAAAGCGTCATCCTTATACTTTGCGAAACGCGGAAAATTTTCCAACAGATAGACGCCTTCCGCAGCCCCCTGTATTTCGTCAGGATCGATCGCTTCCATCGTGCCATTAACCGAGTACATTTTCAGTTTTTTATCCAGGCCCATTGATTTTGCCTGAGTATAAAAGGCCACGGAGAGAGAGCCGAAGAAAATTGAAAATAAAACTTCAGTGTCATCAGGAACCTGGGTCAGATAAGGCACTAAATCCTTAGCGTCCAAAGGCACAGGAATACCTTTAAGCCACGTTCCGCCCAGGCGCTCAATGACAGCCTTCGCCTCAGCATTGTGACTTTGTCCCCAGGCATAATCCGCATAAATAACAGTCCATTTTTTGCCTAAGTTCTCAAGTGCCCAAGGTACACCTGCAGCTGCCATTGAATAGGTATCGCTACCGGTTCTGAAACTGTAGCGAGTGCCTTTGGAACCTGTGGCCTCAGTTGCTTCACCTTGTGAAAAATAAATCGTTTTGAGTTCTGTTGCGATTGGAATCGAAGCGAGCATTACACCCGAGTGGACCGAGCCCACCACAAACTCAGCATTACCCCGTTGGATCAAATTACGCAGCTTTCTCGCACCAGTTGCTGGATTGGACTCTGTATCTTCAGTCGCCAAAATTACCTTACGCTTATTAATACCACCTTCGGCATTGATACGCTCAACTGCCTTTTTTGCACAGACATCATGCCAGTGCCCCCACGACGCAAAGCCACCAGTTATCTCAGCATGGTGACCGATCACAAGCGGACCACTCGTCTGAGCATACAAGTCCTTCATGATCGTCATATTAGCTAAGCCAGCTGCGACACCACCTTTCAGAGCAAGGCTGAGCAGACTACGACGGGCCGAGCTAGGCAAATCTTTTTCCATTTGATCATCCATGCTGATAAGCTCCTAATATTGTTGAGGGACTAAATTTTTATATCAAGATGTTTTGAAAGGGCCTTGGGGTCTTTCAATATTGATTCCGTGCTCGCATCAAAAACAATCTTCCCTTTGTCCATAACCAGGATGCGGCTGCATAGATCCAAAGCGGTTTTAACGTTTTGCTCAATCAATAAGATACCAATGCCTTTCGAATTTATTTTCTTTATCTCCGCGCGAATCTCTGCAACCAGCTTGGGCATGATCCCCTCGGTGGGCTCATCTAAAATAATAAGCTTGGGTTCCATCAATAAACATCGTGCAATTGAAAGCATCTGCTGCTCGCCACCTGAAAGAGTGCCGCCCAGCTGTTCAAGCCGTTCCCTTAAGCGCGGGAACCGTTCAAACACATAAGCAACCAACTCCTCAGGCGCATTACCTTTAACGCCAAGAAATAAATTTTCTTTAACACTCAACGCAGGGAATATACCTCTGCCTTGCGGCACATATCCAATCCCCAGATGCGGGATCTTATGCGGAGCGATTGTATTAAGGTTCTTTCCTTCAAAAAAAATTGATCCCTGATTACAAGTCAGTAAACCCATGATCGTTTTTAAGGTCGTAGTCTTTCCAACCCCATTACGCCCGAGAATACCAACAGCTTCTCCCCGAGCAAGATTGAACGACAGATCCTGAAGTACATTCACTCTGCCGTAAGAAGCATAGACATTATTAAGTTCTAGGAAATGCTGGTTAGTCATTGTTCAGCACCTCATCGGTACCAAAGTAAATTTCTTTTACTTTTTGGTTGTCAGCTATTTCACGAGGTGTCCCTGTAGCAAGCTTTTGACCAAAAGCTAAAACCGTAATTTCATCCGCAATCTTAAAAACAACATCCATATCGTGCTCGATAATCACCACGTGCGTCTGATCAGCAATACTAGTGATTTTTGATACGACTTTCTCTGTTTCTTGCGGACTCATTCCACAAACCGGCTCATCAAAAAGAATCATCTTTGGGTGTGTAATGATTGCCATGCCAATCTCTAGGAGCGCGACGTCACCGTATGAAAGTATTCCAGCGGGAGCATCACGAAAACGCCCAAGGTCGAGTTGTTCCATGACCTCCTCCACCCGTTCTTTTTCAGAAAGATAATGAGCCACTTTCTTGAACGGGTTCAAGTTTCCACGATGTGCTGAAAGCGTAATCCAAAGATTTTCAAACACAGACATAGAATTAAAAACACTTTTTATCTGTAATGTGCGCTTGACTCCAATTCTGGAAATTTGATGAATCGGGAGATTTGTTAATTCACTATCTTCAAAAAAAATCCTTCCTGAATCTGATTTGATAAAACCAGTAATCAAATTAAAAAGTGTCGTTTTACCAGCCCCGTTGGGTCCGATAATCGCATTGATTTTGTTTGGCATTAAAGACAAACTCAGGTCGTTGACCGCTTTCACACCGCCGAACGACTTGGATAGATTTTCAATTCTCAAGAATGGTTTCATACTCGGCTCCGCCGGCTGTATTTTTTCCACAGCCCCACAATGCCTTCAGGTGCAAAGATAACGATGCATATGGCAAAGGCACCTACAATTAATGCGTAATGTTGCCAATGGCTTGAAACCACTTCGCGGATCAAAATAAAAATTCCTGTACCAATTGCAGGGCCGAGCAAAGTGCCAACCCCTCCCACAATCGCCCACACCACACCCTCTCCCGAGACGTGATAGAACATGTAAGAGGCGGAGGCATAGCGGCCGAAGAGCGCGAACAACGTGCCGGACACCCCAGCTAAAAATCCTGCTATGACGAAAGCCGCGAGTCTCAAACGATAAACATTTATACCGATGAGAGAGGCACGCACATCGTTATCACGAATGGCAATCAGAGAACGACCTAACGCGCTTCCCATTATGATTTTTATCAGCCAGAAGCATAGCGCCACAACAATCAACATGAAAAAATATTGTGTCGTGGTGTCTGCAAGACTTAATTTGTAGCCCATAAAATTCAGAACGTCAGGCAGTGTGAAATTAATACCATCATCGCCACCGGTCAATGATTTGAATGTCAGCGCTAAAAAGTATGTGATCAGCGAAAACACTACGGTGATGATGGCGAAATAATGCCAGGTCAGCCTCACAGCCAGCAGTCCGGTCAGAAAAGCGATCAGTGTCGCACTCAAAGGCCCTAACAAAAATGCCGGCCAAAAGGAAAGATGCAACTCACTGATCCCCAGAGCGACTCCATACATGCCAAAACCAAAATATAAGGCCTGACCAAAAGAAAGCAGCCCAACATATCCGAACAAAAAATTGATGCTGGCCGCAAAACAGGACCAGATCACGATTTCAGTCAGGATACTTAACCAAAATGGGTCTCCGATCAAACTGATCAACCATGGGGCCAGTAACAGTACTGCGAATAAGCCTGCATATCCCGAAAATGCCTTCATTTCGTCAGCCCCTTAAACAAGCCTTGCGGGCGTATCAATAAAACAGCACTCATCAGAACCAGTGAAAAAATCCTCGCAATCGTTGGCGTAGCGAATCCTGAAATAACACCTTCCAAAAAGGACAGCAAAACTGCAGCAGCAACGGTTCCAGGAAGATTACCCAAACCACCGATGATCACAGCCATAAAGCAAAAAGGCAGAATATCTACGCCAGTTCGGAAGTCTACTGTGGTAATCGGTGCTGCAATCACTCCGCCGATCGCAGCCATTGCAAACCCGATACCAAAAGTGAACAGGTAAACCTGCTGTGTTGGTATCCCCATGGTCGTTGCAGTATCGCGATCATGTCTGACCGCTCGCATCCAGACTCCTAATCTTGTTTTTTTAAGAAAGAGGAAAAATGAGCCGATTGCAATGATTGAAGCAAACGCTGCAAATATCCGGTACCACTCGTATTCAACGCCGAACAGCCCAAAGGTTCCCTGAATGGGTGGCATGATCCGCTTTGGTGCTGCGCCGAAGGTCATGCGTACGACCTCCTGAATGATCATCGACAAACCAAATGTCGCCACAATCGACAGTGCTGCATTATTTTTTATACGCTGAATAATCGAAAACTGTATTAATACACCGAGCGCGAAACCTATCAAAGGTGCAATGATCAAGGCCGGCCAGAAATATCCTAAAGAAGACAGGATCGTATAGGTGAGGACCGTTCCAACCATAAAAAAATCGCCATGCGATAAGTTGATGATGTCTAGTAGTCCAAAAATAATGGACAAGCCCAGTGCAATGAGCGCAATAATCAGCCCAAAAACTATGCCGTTAATAGCGAGCGCTACTATCGTTTGATTCATGTCATTTTTTCTGTAGATGCCTGGATAGTAATTACCAGTCTAATCGACTACCTCGAAAATGCAAGGCTGTTTTTTGCAAGCATGGTTGCAAAAAACAGCCTTGCAGAATCACTGGTTCAAAAAAACACTGTCGGACGTAAAAATAGACTTGATAAAGCGATGTACTTGCTCGACCCGTTCAACGGTCATGAGATCACTTTGAGCGCTGATATATATCTCGCGTTTGACCTGAACCACATCAGTCATGACAGGCACCAGTTCGGAACCTTTGGGAATCGAAAACTTAGGGAATAAACCCAGGCCCGCCCCGGAAGAAGCAAAAGCGATCTGGGCCACCATGCTGCTCGAAGTGACTTGGGATTCTGGGGTTTTTATCACCTCATCCAGCCAGCGAACCGTATCCATTTGAATCAAATCGTCTATGTAGGTGACGAACTGGTGCTGAGCCAAATCTGAGGCGGATTTCGGCGTGCCATGCTGATCCAGATATTCTTGCGTGGCATATAAATAAAGTACAAACTCCCCTACTTTTTCGCAGACAATGCCTTTCCCAGTCTGCTTAAAAAAACTTAAAAATAAATCAGCCTCCCGATAGCCCACTTTTATATAGTTTGACGAGGTTACCAATTCGATTCGGATATTTGGAAACTTGGCAAAGAAAGGCTTAAATTTATTTGCCAAATATAACGAACCGATACCTTCCATCATGGCTACCCTGACCGTCCCCGTCACCTCCTTTTCGGGTAATGCGACATCTGCCAACCCCTGAATTCCACGTTCGACCTGCTCTAGTTGCTCTACAACATCGTCTGCGAACTTGGTATGTGTCATACCGTTGCGGGTTCTGGCAAAGAGTCTGTGACCCAGGCAAACCTCGAGTTGCGCGATTCTGCGACTAACCGTGGAGTCATCCAGTTTTAACTTTTTGGCGGCATTTGTGATGTTTCCCGAACGATAAACATTCAAGAAAATCTTTAAATCCTCCCAGTTGAGTTGCCGGGTCTTCGAGTGAGCGGCCATTCGTTATCTGCTTTGTAAATTTGCAATACAGGTTGCAAATTTACTCTGATTCATCAAGATCATTCAAGTTTAGAATTGTGAGGAAAAGGGAGAGTGCTCATGCAAAAAATAGTCACAAAAGTCGCGGCCGCGCACGTCGCACCAGTTTTTCTAGATAAAACAGCGACCGTCGCCAAAGCCATCGGTCTCATACAAGAAGCAGCCCAAAACGGCGCGCAACTCATTGTATTCCCTGAATCCTTTATTCCTGGGTTTCCAGTATGGGCCGCGCTATGGTCGCCCATGGAAAACCATGATCTATACCAGCGTTTTGTCGCGAATAGTTTGTTTTGCGACGGACCAGAGGTAGCTGCCTTGGCAGCTCAAGCCAAAAAACATAAAGTGTTCGTATCGTTCGGCTTTAGCGAAGCAAGTCACGCAAGCGTGGGTTGTATCTGGAATTCGAACATATTGATCTCAGACGAAGGCGAAATCCTTGTTCATCACCGAAAACTGGTGCCAACATTTTTTGAAAAGCTCGTATGGGCACCCGGTGACGGCGCAGGTCTCAAAGTCGCCCATACCCGGATCGGCAATATTGGTGGTTTGATTTGTGGCGAAAATACGAATCCACTCGCTCGTTACACCTTAATGACTCAAAAGGAACAAATTCATATTTCAAGTTGGCCGCCTGTATGGCCTACTCGAAATCCAACCGCAGGGGGCAATTACAATAACCTTCAGGCGAATCGTATCCGTGCCTCCGCTCACTCCTTCGAGTCAAAGTCCTTCGGAATCGTATGTGCGGGATTCATGGACAAACCAATGTTTGAGTTTTTAGTTAGTCGTGATCCAAAAATAGCCCATGTGCTGGAGAATACTCCTGGAGCTGAGTCCTTTTTTGTCAATCCTACCGGTGCACAGTTTGGCGATACCCTGCAGACTGAGGAGGGCCTTATCTATGCAGAATTCGATTTGAGCGAGTGCGTTGAACCCAAGCAGTTTCACGACGTAGTTGGATACTACAACCGGTTTGATGTGTTTGATTTGAAGGTCAATCGCAAGCGAATCGAACCAGTTACCTGGGTCAACTTGAATGAGGATGATCAGGACTAAAAGTATAGTCTTTGCATTTCTCACTCATTTTTCGAAAAATTCTTACAAGGTTTTAAATGACCGCACAAAAAATCAAACCGCACAGAGAATTTTTCAAGATTAATGTTGATGCCTTATCAAACCAAGTCTCATCCTGGGTCACTGTCCCAGACACTCAAGGCATGATTGAGGAACAAATTCTTGCCGATAATTTGGATCCCGTGAAAAAAACGGGATCCCGCACGCGCATTGCACGTTGGAAACCAGGTGCGCTGATTGCTAAGGCGGTGATTCACGACTTTTACGAAGAAGTGTTTATCGCTCAAGGCAGCTTGATGGTCGGTTGTGATGCACAAGGGCTTGGTGGGGAAGAATTTCCGGCATTCACGTTTGCTTGTCGTCCTCCAGAAATCTTCCATGGTCCCTTCATCAGCCATGAGGGTTGCATCATGCTTGAGTTTCAATACTATGACTCAATCAATCACGCGATTAATCAGGCGGGTAGCTAAACCAGACACGGTCAATCCAATCCAAAATATGACGCCATTCAGTTAAGAAGTCTTCATAATTTCAGAGCCTAACGCACGAGGATCGCGTACCAGCCAACGTCCAGCCTCGACCGTATCGATAAACTCAGCCACATCGCGGTTAAACCTCTCAGGCTCTTCGAGATTCAGTGTGTGTCCGGTTTTAGGCATGACAATCAGACCGCTAGCCGGGATCGTTTTTTTCATAAAAATACCTGGCTGTAAGCAGTGATCATCTTCATCGCCCACCATGATCAAGGTGGGGACCATCATCTGTTTAAGTTCCGCTTCCAGGTCGTAAATTGAAGGGCGCTCAGCCTGCACCCCACGCATGGTATTGGCACAGCCCAAGCTGTCGTGTTCACCCAATTGCGTTGCAAACTCCTGCCAGCCACGCGGATCTTTATTTTGGTACTGAACACGAGAGGCACCTAGAGAATAAGTTTTAGCGAAGGTCTCACTGCCTAAGGTTTCAAATTGTTTAGCAACCTCACGAGATAGTCCCCTGAAATATTCTTCGTTCTGTTTTTCGGCTCCGTAACCTGCGCCAGCGACCGTTAATGAAAGGGCTCGCTCAGGCGCAACAAGACCGAAGTGCAATGTCGCAAAGCCTCCCATCGACAATCCGACGATGTGAGCGCGTTCAATTTTGGCGGCATCCATCACCGACAAAATGTCATGTACAGCCTGACGTTGAGAGTAAGCACTGACATTGGCGGGAATATCCGACGGTGCAAAACCGCGAGCAGAAAAAGTCACGCAATGATGACGGCGCGAAAAATAACGCATTTGAGGCTCCCAACTGCGCCAGTCGCCACCAAATTCATGAACGAAAACTATCGGAGTACCACTGCCCGCTTCTTCGTAATGCAAACGAATATTGTCTGTTGTCTGTGCCCAGCTCATGGTGTTTCCCTTATTAGTTTTGACTATGTGTGCTTTCTTTAATGATCGAACCTCGTGAGGAAATGCCTCCATCGATGGTCACGATACTACCGGTGATGTAGCCTGCACGAGGCGAGGCTAAAAAGACCATCAAATCCGCAACTTCCTGCGCCGAAGCCGGACGTCCGCCAGGATATTTCGCGCGCAATTCGACATGTCGATTTTCATCCCCCCACATATCGAGGGCTCGGCGCTTGTTGATTTTTATCATCCGGTCTGTCTCAACAGGTCCAGGATTCACGCCAATCACGCGTACGCCGTAGTCGAGGCTTTGTCCGCCAAGTGCTTTCGTAAATGCCATCAGTGCCGCATTACCAGTACTGCCAGCGATATAGTTCGCATCCCAGTTCTCACCGGAATTACCAATATCGTTAATGATGACACCCGACTTGCGAGCTTTCATACGGGCATACATTTCCCGGGTTAAGAAAATATAGCCGAACAGCTTTAAATCATACCCACGTCGCCAGTCTTCTTCTGATAGGGACTCGATCGGACCAGAAGGCACCTCACCTGCGTTATTGATAACAATATCTGCCTCATCCGCTCGCTTGGCAAGCTCGATAATATTTTCAGAGTTTGAAAGGTCCATAGGATGCACCTCAACCTTGACACCATATTCTTTCACCAGACGTGACTGTGCCAGCGCAAGCGCCTCGGTTGAACGTGCAGTCAAATGTAGATTGCACCCTTCGGCGGCAAAGGATTCTGCTGTCGCGAGTCCTATCCCCTTAGAGGCACCAGTGATTAAAACGGTTTTACCTTTAAGCTGCAGATCCATATCTCGAGTCTCTATAAGTTTTATTCATTAACAAGATGAGCAATTAACCGCGGGGTACACCGTAGCGTCGATTTGCAATGTTTTCAGCGAGTGCGACAACACCATACAGAAACAGTCCACCACCGCAAAGAACTACGATTGCAGCCATCGCAACACCCGTCTCAGCACGTGCCGTCGCAAAGACGATTAAATAGCCAAGTCCTTTTTGCGCTGTAATAAACTCGCCAATAATTACGCCAATGATGGCCAGAGTCATCGCGACTTTCATGCCACTAAAAATATAAGGCAAGGCACTCGGAAATTTAACGCTGCTAAAGGTCTGCCACTCTGAAGCTGTGAGCGACTGACAGAGCTTGAGCATATTGCGATCCACATTTGCAAAGCCTGCGTTGGTCGCGATCACAATTGGAAAAAAACTAATAAAAACAGAGAAAGCCAATCTAGATTCTGTCCCGATACCTAACCAGATAATAAAAAGCGGTGCCAGTGCTATTTTTGGAATTAATTGAAAGAACACCAGATTTGGATAGAGTGCCTCACGTGCCAGACGGGAATAACTTAACCACACTGCGAGAGCGATACCCAGAACACTAGCAATTAAAAATCCTCCTGCCGCTTCCAGCACTGTAGGTACAGCATGCCTGAGCAGGATTTCATGTTGTGCCAAAATGATTTTCAGAATAGCACTCGGAGCTGGCAAAATAACCTGGGGGATATTATTCAAACGAACCAGCAGCTCCCACAAAAGCAGTACGCTTAGCGCAAGCACAATGGGCAGCAATATACTGCGCGCACCATCGCGCAATCCGGTTGAATATGCTGCAGGCTGGGCACCACCGACCATCGTTCCAGTTTCGGTACCGATACCGAGTTTTGAGTTCTTCTCAGCCATGGTGAGCTCGCTCAATCGTCTGGCGCAATTCACGGCACAGCGCGCCAAACTCCGCGGTGTCTTCGATCTCAAAGCGACGAGGCCGCTCAAAGGGTATCACCAGATCCATCACGATTGATGAGGGTCGACCTCCCATCACCAGTACACGATCTGACAGATATACGGCTTCTCGAATGCTATGCGTCACAAATATGACCGTTTTACGATAGCGCTCGAGCAGCTCCGACAACACTACATTCATTTGATCCCGTGTGATTGCATCCAGCGCACTGAACGGCTCGTCCATCAACAGCACTTTAGGATCATGAACGAGCGCACGGCAGATTGCTACGCGTTGACGCATCCCACCGGAAAGCTCATGTGGGCGTTTTGATTCAAAACCACTCAAGCCAACTCGGTGCAGTAACTCCATCGCACGATCCTGATACTTGCTTATCGGCAATTTAAGAATTTCGATCGGAAACATTACGTTTTCAAATACCGATTTCCATGGCAGCAGTGTGGCGTCCTGGAAAACGATACCTGAGTCACGCCTTGGACCGACCACAGTTTCTCCTGACAAACTCAGGGATCCCGCTGTTGCTTTTTCAAGCCCCGCCAGCATCATCAGCAAGGTACTTTTGCCACATCCACTCGGACCTAAAAGTGAAATAAATTGTCCCTCTGACGCGACAAAACTCGCGCCGTTTACAGCGTGAACCGGGCCGCTTCGCGTTTGATACGTTTTGCTGACGTGCTCGGCGGCGATATATGCGCTATTCATTTCGCAAGCACCTTTTAAAGCCGCAGTGAATTGTTCTCAGTCGCCTCATGCAACATACTTGCGATAAGGTTCAACCATTTTTTGTGCGAGCGCTAACTCAGCCTCTGTGAGGCGAACTTTACCAACAAACTGGTTACTGAATAGGGTAGTCATTTCTGGCAATTTTGCACCCTGTCCTGCGGCAAACTCAACCACGATCTCTGCTTGCGCCTTCATCTTGGCCGGATCCGCCCAGCCCAGCCCATGACCCATCACTTCAGGCACTAGATTAGTCAGATTAGTCAGACCTAAACCAATACGCGCGTATTCTTTGCCTGACGCGGTCATCGCGACTTCATCATTAGCCTTAAGGAATATTGACAGCGCTTCATCAGGCTGAGTCATAACAAACTGAATCGCCTCCATTGCGCCGTTGACGAAAGCTTGGCACAAGGCAGGCTCAGCATTAACGCGGGTGGTTGTTGTAATCAGTGATTGGCCGTAAAACTCGAGTCCAACATTTTTAAACAGCATAAAGCGTACATCCACACCATTCGAAGCCAACGAAGGTATTGTGCTTGAGCCGAAGGCGGCAACGCCATCGACCAGCTTTTCAATCAGTGAACGGTCGCGTACCTTTGAATCCAGTTGTACGAGATCGACTTTACTAAAATCAAATCCAGCCTTCTTGGCATAAAGAGGTAAAAAAGGATATTCACCCGAGCCAACGCTTGCACCAAGTTTTTTACCTTCCAGATCTTTAGGTTGCTTGATGGAGGAACTGGCCAACACACCTACCCCCATCAGCGCATCATAATTAAGTTGACCGATACAGGTGATAGGCAAACCTTTCGAGGCCTGAATCATTGCTGTTGGGGTTGCGCTCATCCCGAACATGAAAGAATTCGCTCCCACGGCTTGTGCCGTCGCACCCGACCCGGAGCCTCGGGTCACTGTCACATCCAATCCATATTTTTTCCAGAACCCCTTATCGCGCGCCACATAAGCAAACAAATTAGGCCCCTCTGGCAGCCATGAGGTACTGAACGTAACTTTGGTCAGCCCCTGCCCAATACTGGGTGTTGCCAACCCAAGACCTGCAACAGCGCCACTGGCGCAAGCGAGTTTGATAAAGCTTCGACGCGTTTGGTACATGAGAGATCCTTTGAGGTTTTACAGGAGCGATCTATGTACACTAGCAAATATCATGTATACGTCAAGAACTAAATATGGATATTTTGTTCTTCTGGAATCTCGTTGAAAATACGATCTGCACCAATAACAATCATTTTGTGTCTTTGATTATTGAATTTCTATAAAACAAGCACCGCCTTGGTGCCTATTGAATAGGCGATCTGCTATGCCAACATCGAGAACAGCCTTTGATTTATCAATCAGGGAAAATCCAATTATTTCTGACGCCAAAGCAGACAACGCGCCGCGCTCCGTATCAATCGTAGAAACGCTTGCGATTGAAATAGGCCATGGAGATTTGGCACCTGGTGTACATCTGGAAGAAGAAGTACTGTGTCACCGTTTTAGTGCATCGCGCACACCAGTAAGAGAGGCGCTGCGTCAACTTGCCGCGCGTGGATTAATAGAAATTAAGCCACGACAAGGCGCCTTTGTCGTCCAACTGGATGCGGATCGCGTAGTGGAAATGTTCGAAGTCATGGGCTACTTGGAAGCTGCATGTTCATCACTTGCGGCAAAACGTCATAATTCTCAGGATCGTATTGCCCTGACTGATGCGCACCAACAATGTATAGCCGCGGCAGAACGCGATGACCCAGAATCCTTTTACCAAGCTAACGCTCACTTTCACGAATGCATTTACCGCGCCAGCCACAACCGTCATCTAGAAGAGCAAACGCTAGGTTTACGTAACAGACTAGAGCCGTATCGTCGCGACGTGACCTTTCATGCTGGACTCATGGCGATCTCAGTACATGAACATGAAAAAGTATTACGCGCGATCTTGGAGATGAATCAAAATGACGCGTCAACCTTCATGTCTCAGCATTTAGACACCTTAAGCGGTGATGCAGTCTCTATGGCCAGCATGGCTGCACGCCGCTCCGGCAAAAAAATTAAAAGTTATGTATAAATCGTTTATATA
>CANCRX010000020.1 GCA_947380655.1 Alcaligenaceae bacterium
GGTTGTTATTGCGTGCCTATCGTCAGCTCAATCGTCACGATCAGGTCTTCGTCATTGCGCGCACGCTTAAGAGGCGTGGTGCGTTACATGACAATGAATCCCGCCAGATTATCGAAGTCGCCGCTGCAGCACGTTTGCGTGAAACACTCGAGACAGGTGACTGGGCGCAAGTCTGGAAAGATCTTAAATCCGAAGAGCGCATCCTGCCCGAAGTGGCTCTGGCGGGAGCCGTCGCCCACGAGTCCGCAGGCAAATTTGACGATGCCTCACGCGTGCTGGAGCTTGCGATTGCTGCGCGCTTGGATCCCAGATTGTTGGCTGCCTACGCACGGGCCGACTCGACACAAATTACGCACCGGCTGCAAAAAGCTGAATCCTGGTTAAGTCGCCATCCTCATAACCCGGACTTACTCACTACCCTGGGCAATCTCTGCCTGGCAGGGCAAATCTGGGGTCAGGCAGAACACTATCTCTTACGCAGTGTGGCGCAACGCAGTGATGCCCGTGTGCACGCATTGTTAGGTAGTTTATATGACAAGCTCGGCCGTCAGGACGAGGCAGCGACCCAGTGGCGTCTGGCTACCGCGGTAGGGACTGCACTACCTGTTCTTGCGCAGGATGCGTATTTGCCTCCAGCAGAAATGGATGCTGATCCTGGCGTGTTTCACGCCGAGGGTTTGGCATATTTTTCTGAAACCGGCTTTCCCGTGGACTGGAATAAAGACCTCTCGTCACCGCTCGTAGCGTCTGGCTCCAAGCCTTTTCAGCCAGCGGCATCACATGAACTAGACGAATATTTCGACAGTGCGCCGATCCCCGGTATTGGCGAGCTTGCCAATGCGTCCGCCGCAGAGGTTAAATCTGCGGCTAAATAATTTCATCAGGATTTGATCATGACTGACTATGTTGTCACGCCCCCCGCTCAAGTTGGACTGCCAATTGTAGGTAGCGCTCAGCTTTTTCCTGTGCGCCGTGTGTATTGTGTAGGTCGTAACTATGCAGAGCATGCCAAGGAAATGGGATTTACAGGTCGTGAAGATCCGTTCTTCTTCTGCAAACCTGCTGATGCCTTAGTTTCTGTGCCCGCAGGTCAGGTAGGTAATATGCGCTATCCCTCCAAAACCTCAAATCTGCATTTTGAGATGGAGCTGGTGGTCGCGCTATCCAAAGGCGGTTCTGATATTCCGGTTGATCGCGCCAACGATTGCATTTTTGGTTATGCCCTGGGTCTGGACATGACGCGCCGCGATTTGCAAAATGAATGCAAAAAACAAGGTCGCCCCTGGGAGATCGGTAAAGGCTTTGATGAGTCTGGCCCGATCGGACCGATTCATCCTCGTGCCATCACCGGTACTTTGTCACAAGGCAATATCAGCCTGGATGTGAACGGTGCCACGCGCCAGACCAGTGATCTGTCGCAAATGATCTGGAATATCCCCGAAACAATCTCCTATCTGTCAGGTCTGTTTGAGCTGGCTCCTGGCGATCTGATTTTCACCGGCACACCAGAAGGCGTGGGCGCAGTCGTCAAGGGCGACAAGCTGGTGGGTAAGGTTGCCGGACTGGGTGAGTTTGAAGTACACATTGTTTAAGTCACAACCTTAGGTTCAAGCCAGCAACCGAAGTTCACTCAAATTGCTGGCTTTCCAATGTCCTTGACGTAATCAGGAGCAGGGTGCAAGCGGTTGCGTGTCCCTGCCTTGAGTAACTGGCTGGGCACATCGTGTCCGATCAAACCAGGCAGCTGACCCGCGACTTCGATCAGCTTGGACAAATTAATATTGGTATCAAAGCCCTCTAGTTCAAGCATGTGCACCATGTCTTCCGTGCAAGCATTGCCACTAGCACCCGGTGCGTAAGGGCAGCCACCGATCCCGCCTAGTGACGCATCAAACCGGTTAATGCCCGCACTGATCGCCGCCAGCGCATTCGCTTGTGCCATGGAGCGCGTATTGTGAAAGTGCAGGGTAAACGTCATCTCGGGGAACAGTGATTTTGCCCGTGCTGCCATGGCGCGCACTTGTGAGGGATAGGCCATACCGGTCGTATCGCACAGTGTTGCACGCATCACACCTAGCGCGGCAAACCGCTCCAGCCAGCGCATGACTTCGTCTTCGCTGACGTCACCCTCCATCGGACAGCCAAAACTAGTCGAGAGTGAGATATTAGTGGCAACCCGGCTACCCGAGATCGCAGCGACGACTTGTTCGAGTTGTGCGAAAGATTGCTCGCGTGTCATGCGTAAGTTTGCGCGGTTATGTGTCTCGCTCATCGACATGACCAGGTTGGCCTCGTCAATGCCACAGCTGAGCGCGCGCTCAGCACCACGAACGTTAGGCACGAGTACCGTGTATTCCACTTCAGGATTACGCGTAATCTGATGCATCACCATTTCGGCGTCACGCAGTGCAGGAATCGCTTTGGGCGAGGTAAAAGAGGTGACCTCTATTTTTGCGAAACCGCATTGACTCAGTGCATTGATCACACGAATCTTATCTTCGGTTTCAATGAATTGTGTTTCGTTTTGAAAGCCATCGCGGGTGGCGACTTCCTGCATAAAAATTCGGGTGCGTGGCGTGGTCATATGTGTTGTCATTTTTGTTGGTTGTGTTGTGCGCGGTGTTGCTCAATATAAATTCAAGTGATTTTGCGTGCTTTCAAATCCGACTGCGTTGCCGCATCAATACCGAGCTCTGTCAGAATTTCGTGCGTATGCTGGCCCAGTGTAGGCGCTTGACGTGTAATTTGTCCCGGAGTCTGACTCAGTTTTGGGACGATCCCTGGCACCTGCACAATCGAGCCGTCGGGTAAGGTGGCATCCAGAATCATTTCGCGGGCCTGATAGTGCGGGTCCTGCGCAATATCGGCGGCATCATAGACTTTACCTGCAGGTACGCCCGCTTCGGTCATGGTGGCGAGCACCTCGTCGAGTGAGTGAACGGCTGTGTAGGCATTGATCTGTGCATCGATGAATTCTGCATGCTCTGACCTGCCTGCATTGACTGCAAACCTGGGATCATTGGCCATATCTGAGCGGCCGATTTTTTCCATCAGCCGCTTGAAAATGCTGTCACCATTACCTGCGATGAGTGCGTACTTACCGTCTTTACAGAGATACGCATTCGAAGGCGCGATGCCTGGCAAACTCGAACCTGCAGGCTCTCTGACGACCCCAAATTTCGAGTATTCAGGCAACAAACTCTCCATCATGTTGAAGACCGACTCGTAGAGCGCCACGTCGACCTCCTGACCTTCGCCACCTTGTTGTTCGCGATGACGCAGTGCCATCATGACGCCGATGACAGCCTGTAAACCAGAAAGGGTGTCGCCAATCGACACGCCGACCCGAACAGGCGGGCGTCCAGGCTCGCCGCTCAAGTGGCGCAGACCACCCATGGCCTCACCAATCACGCCAAAACCCGGGCGATCCCGATACGGTCCGGTCTGACCGTAACCAGAGACGCGGACCATGATGAGTTTTGGATTCAGTGCATGGAGCTCTTTAAAACCGAGGCCCCATTTTTCCATGGCACCCGGGCGAAAGTTTTCTATCAGGATATCTGCATCGCAGGCTAGTTTACGGACGATGTCCTGCGCTTCTTTTTGACGCAAATCGAGAGTGAGCGAACGTTTGTTGCGTGCATGCGCGGCCCACCATACCGAAGTGCCTTCGTGGAGCAGTCGCCAGTTTCTTAAGGGATCCCCTGTTTCAGGTGGTTCGACCTTAATCACGTCGGCTCCAAAATCAGCCAGAATCCTGGTTGCAAAGGGACCGGCAATGAGCTGTCCCAGCTCAAGGACGCGCAAGCCAGATAAGGGTAGAGAGGTCATGTTGAATATATCTGCAAAAAATAGGTGAGTTTCACAATCATAAACGTTTGGATCGCAGCGTCTGCGTCTCCGCCAGTATCAGTTGTGCCATTTCGTGTCGCCTGCTGGGAGGCATTCGTGGCCGAGAAGACAAAATGCTCAGCGCAACCAGCCCGAGCGTTTCGATCTCGAATGCGACACCAGCTCCTGATACGGCAGGATCTGTTGCGATCGTATAGCCCAGCTGGCGTGTGCGTTCAATGGCTCGCTGCATTTTAAGCGGACTGAACTGATGCGCGGTATAGGTCGTCTGATGCCGCTTAAGATGGTCACGCAGTGATGCTTCTGGTAGCGCGGCGAGCAGTGCCATACTCGCCGTGCCCAAGCCGAGCAGGCGTGTTGCACCGACCAGCGCCGTGTAGCCGGGAATCGCCATCGATCCTTGTTCCAGATGCAGCGTAAAGCTCAGATCCCCCATGCGGCACACTAGAAAAACATTGTCATCGCTCAGACGTGCGAGTATTTTCATAACTGGGCGCAAGCGCTCGATGACGGGCGGTTTTACCAACGCATGTAAGCCAAGGCCCATGCTGCGCAGCCCGAGGCGCCAGCGTGCGGGACGCTGTTCATCCTGAACGATGTACTGGGCATGCGCGAGATATGACAACATTCTGTGCACGGTCGTACGATCCAGTGCCGAGACAGACTGGATGGCCGTTTGGCTGATACCCTCGGCGTGGTGAGCCGCAATCAGTTCGAGCAGACTAAAGGCTCTTTCGAGGCTTTGAACCCCTTTAGGTGTTTGCATAAACATTGCATATAAATGGATCGACACGATCACTTTGTGCATATTATGCACATAATAGATCATGGTGGTTGCCCGCGCACATGGATTTAACTGAAATCACTCTACTGCTCATCAACGAAGAACCTCAAGCATGCTCAAGTTTGACTCCGCCTTAGATATGTCTAGCCCACTGGCTGCTGAACAATCGGAACATATGTCCGGTTTGATCCGTCAATGGCTGGCAATTGAATCAAGAGCGGTCACTCCCTCTGAGGCTAGTCGAGCGTCTTTTGCAAAAAGATCTGCGCTGTTGCCCAGAGAGCGGTTAGGTGCGCTGCTCGATCCAGCCAGCCCTTTTTTACCGATTGCGAATATGGCCGGCTATCTGATGGATGACTCAGATCCTGACACCAGCGTGCCAGGAGGCTCTCAGATCGCGGGGATCGGTTTCGTCTCCGAAGTGCGTTGCATGGTGGTGGTGACAGACTCAGCCATCCAGGCCGGTGCGATGAGCGAGGCGGGTAATTTGAAATTGATGCGCTGTCAGGAAATCGCACTTGAAAACAAATTACCGTTCATTCATCTGGTCGAGTCGGCAGGCGCCAACTTGCGCAAATATCGCGTCGATAAATTTATACGGGGCGGAGGGATTTTTTATAACCTCGCTAAGTTGTCTGCGGCAGGAATTCCTGTCATCACCTCTGTGCATGGCTCCTCCACCGCGGGTGGGGCCTATATGCCCGGGTTGTCTGATTACGTGGTGATGGTGCGCGATCGGGCGCGTGCATTTCTGGCGGGACCACCCTTGCTCAAGGTCGCCACAGGTGAAATTGCGACTGCTGAAGAGTTGGGCGGTGCGACCATGCACGCCTCGGTGAGTGGGTTGGCTGAGTATGTCGCACACGATGACAGACACGCAGTCGCCCTGTTGCGCGATATTGTCGCGACACTAGACTGGAATGCACGGTCGCAGTCATCCTGCAGGTCTGCCGAAGCAGCCTCGCATGGTGTGTACGCACCAGCCTATCCCGCAGAGGAACTGCTGTCGGTCATGCCTGTCTTGAGTCGCAAACCGGTTGACATGCGAGAGGTCATTGCTCGGATTGTCGATGGTTCGGGTTGGCTCGATTTCAAACCTGATTATGGCGCTGCCACGATTTGTGGTCATGCTCGTCTGGACGGCCATTCCGTTGGATTGATTACCAATAACGGTCCGCTTGATCCCAATGGTGCGACTAAGGCGAGTCAATTCATTCAGCTTTGCAATCAGTCTCGAATACCGATTATTTATCTGCAAAACACCACAGGTTTTATTGTCGGACGTGATTCAGAAGAGGCCGGCATGATTAAGCATGGCTCCAAAATGATTCAGGCTTTATCCAATGCGACGGTGCCGCAAATCACCATTTACTGCGGCGCGTCCTATGGCGCAGGTAACTACGGCATGTGTGGACGCGGTTTTCATCCGCGCTTTTGTTTCTCCTGGCCTAACGCGCGCACCTCTGTCATGGGGGCTGAGCAAGCCGCGGGAACACTGGAAATCGTCGCGCGCGAGCAAGCCGAGCGGCGTGGCAAACCCGTGGATGAGGCGGCTTTACTCAAACAAAAACAAGAGATCATCGAGAATTTTGAAAAGCAGGCCTCAGCCTTGGTCACCAGTGGATTGCTGCTTGACGATGGCATCATCGATCCACGCGATACCCGCGCGGTCCTGGCCTTTGTGCTGGCGACTTGTCGCGAAGCGGATCAACGTATCACCCAGGCGATGCAGTTCGGTGTTGCCCGGTTTTAAAAATATTTAGCCAACAGACCCCATAGGAATCGTTGCCATGCTCTACACCGCTGACCATATCAGCCTGATGGATACCGTCAGACGTTTTGTGACCGAAGAAATCAATCCGCATGCCGATGAATGGGAGGCTGCTGAAACTTTCCCTGCTCATGAACTATTCAGAAAAATGGGTAGCCTAGGTTTGCTCGGAGTAAATAAACCTGTCGAATATGGCGGTCTGGGACTTGATTTTTCCTATGCGCTGGCGATTGCCGAGGCGCTTGGGTATACCCATTCGCAAGGAATCGGGATGGCGATAGGCGTTCAAACCGATATGGCAACGCCAGCGCTTGCGATTCATGGTTCGGATGCGCTGCGTCGCGAGTATCTCGCACCAGCGATTGCCGGAGACATGGTGGTCTCGATCGGAGTATCCGAGGCTGGAGCGGGCTCGGATGTCGCTTCGCTAAAAACATATGCACGGCGTGATGGGGATGACTATGTGATCAACGGCTCGAAGATGTGGATCACCAATGGCACCCAGTCGGATTGGGTCTGTCTCCTATGCAATACCTCAGAAGGCGCGTCGCATAAAAATAAATCACTGATCATTGTGCCGTTACGAGAAGGGAAAAACAGACCGAAAGGCGTAAGTATCCAGAAAATTAAAAAATTTGGCATGTGGAGTTCAGATACGGCACAGATTTTCCTGGACGATGTCAGGGTTCCTGTATCAAATCGTATTGGTGAGGAGGGGATGGGCTTCATCTACCAGATGCAGCAGTTTCAAGAAGAGCGTCTGAATGGTGCTGCGCGTCGCTTGGCAGCCATTGATCTGATCGAGCAGACCGCCGACTATCTGCGTAGCCGGACTGCATTTGGCAAACCACTGCTGCAGAATCAGTTCATTCAGTACAAACTCGCTGAATTAAAAACTGAGCTCGAGGCCTTGCGTGGGCTGACCTACATGGCTACCGAGACCTATATTCAAGGTGGGGATGTCACAGAACTCGCCTCAATGGCCAAGCTCAAAGCGGGACGACTCTCGCGCGATATTGCTGACTGGTGCATGCAGTTTCAAGGTGGTATGGGCTATACCTGGGATAACCGCGCCTCACGTGCATACCGTGACTATCGTCTTGGTTCTATCGGGGGTGGTGCCGATGAAGTGATGATGATGGTGATCGCAAAAAAAATGGGTTTGATGGAATAAATGACAATGCAAGATCTGACACAATCAATTTTGACCTCACGCCTGCATGACGTGCTGTTTGTGACGCTGAATCGTCCTGCGACACGCCATGCGTTAGCCGCTGATATGGTGCAGGGACTCGAAGAAATCGCTCGTACAGCACAATCTGACTTGACGCTACGTGCAATCGTGTTGCGTGGCTCGAACCATTTTTTCTGTGCAGGCGGTGATGTAGGAAGTTTTCAGGCACGCCTGGAAGACACTGCGACGGATCATGACCCCGTCGCATTACGCAACCGTAAATTTGGTCAGTTTATGGAGTTACTCGCCTCCATTCCTGTTCCTGTTATCGCCATGGTTGAAGGCGCCGCGATGGGCGGGGGCATGGGCTTGGCTTGCCTCTCGGATATCGTGCTGGCTACCCAGTCAGCCAGATTTGTATTGTCAGAAACCTCACTGGGTATTGTTCCGGCCCAGATCATGCCGTTTGTGGTGGACCGTATTGGTGTCCCCGCATCCAGAAGAATGGGGCTGACAGCAGAGCGCGTCTCGGGTGAGCTGGCACTGCAGCTCGGGCTAGCTGAGGAGTTAGCGGTTGATTCCGATGCCCTTGAAATCGTCTTGGCGCGTTGGCTGACGCAGATTTGTAAATGTGCGCCACATGCCAATCGCGTCATGAAAAAAATGGCGGTTCTGGCTGTAACCGAGCCCAGAGGTCCTTTTTTAGATCAGGCGGCCCATACCTTTGCGGCAACCATGCGTGACGAGGGCATGACGGGGATCGCCTCTTTTCGTGCGCGCGAACCCGCACCCTGGTGCGTGAGTTTTACTGAGCAAGACATCCGTGAAATTTATCAAGCTCAAGGTATTGGTTTGCTGCGTGCATCGGTGCAAACATGAGCGTGACTGCGAGCATGGTAACGCCGCCCAAGTCGTCACGTTCGTTTGAGGCCTATCGACCTTTTAGACGCGTCTTGATCGCTAACCGTGGTGAGATTGCCTGTCGTGTGATTCGCGCGGCACGTGCCTGCGGCTTAGAGACTGTCGCTGTCTACTCTGATCAGGACCGTGACAGTTTGCACGTCTGCATGGCGGATAAGGCGATTTATATTGGCCCCGCGCAAGCTTCGGCGTCATATCTCAATATCGAAGCCCTCTGTGCTGCGATTAAAAAGAGTGGTGCAGATGCGGTTCATCCAGGCTATGGCTTCCTCGCGGAAAACGCAGCGTTCGCACAAGCCGTCTTAGACTGTGGTGCCGTCTGGGTAGGGCCTAGTCCAGAATCCATCACTTCAATGGGAAATAAAGCGCGCGCCAAGGAAATGATGCTGGCCGCGGGTGTTCGCTGTATTCCGGGTTACGAGGGTCTGGATCAGTCTGATGCAAGCCTCATCAAGCAGGCTGCACGCATTGGTTTTCCTCTGATGGTTAAAGCTGCTGCAGGAGGAGGCGGGCGCGGTATGCGGCTCGTCACTGCGCCCGAGCACTTACAAGAGGCGCTCATCCGCGCCCGCGCAGAGTCGATGCAAGCCTTCAATTCGGACGAGTTGATTCTTGAGCGGGCGATTACCTCCGCACGCCACGTGGAAATTCAAATCGCAGGTGATGTGTTTGGGCAGGTGATCCATTTTGGGGAGCGTGATTGCTCTATCCAGCGACGTCATCAGAAACTGATCGAAGAGTCCCCTTCGCCAGTTGTAGATCAGGCGCTACGTGACCGAATGGGAGCAATGGCTGTTCAAGCTGCACGTTCGATTCAATACGTGGGAGTCGGGACCATTGAATGTCTGCTGAGCGAGGAGGGTGAGTTTTATTTCATGGAAATGAATACTCGCCTGCAAGTTGAGCACGCTGTGACAGAAGCGATCTATGGTGTTGATCTGGTTGCGCTCCAGTTTGACCTCGCAGCAGGAGGTGCTTTAGCCCACACACAGGAGCAGATCTGTTTCGAGGGGCATGCGATTGAGGTGCGTTTGACCGCCGAAGATGTCGCGGCGGGGTTTTTGCCGCAGTCTGGTGTGATTCATCGCTGGCAATCTCCCGAGCACCTTGAGGGCATACGCGTCGATCACTGCTTAAAGAATGGAACACCTGTTTCGCCTTACTACGATTCGATGATCGCAAAGATCATCGCCGTGGGCCAGACGCGTGAGCAGGCGATAGCAAAATTGTCAGGCGCACTCAAACAGTGTGTCGTGCTTGGTATTCCAACCAATCTATCTTTTTTAATCAAATGTTTGCAGCATCCGGCATTTGTAGCGGGACAGGCTACTACTGATTTTGTTGAACAACATCTTGCAAAGGGCTTGGCTGCGCAGAGTGAGCCTAGCGCGCACACTCTGATCTGGGCCGCAGTGGAGTCGCAAGGTTTGGTTGTGAAATTGATGGATTCTGATGCGTTCGCCTCGGATACGCATGAACGTCGCCTGAGTTCAGTTATTTCAAGGATCAGGCTGCATGATCATTTGCACTCGCGTCATTGGGACATTGCGTTGCAGGCGCGTCCTGACGGCTTATTACAAGCCAGACTGTTGCCAGATGCTAGTCATGAAGAATCCGCCTGGATGGTACTGCAATCGAAACCACGAGACTTTGTTGCTGCCTGCACCCAAGGTTTGATTCACATATTTGCTGAAGCTTGTGCCTGGACTTTTAAACTGGATGATCCACGTGTTGTGCGTCCAGCTTTAGCATCAAACGGTCTGATACGTGCGCCTCTTGGTGCCAGAGTAGCCAGTGTGATGGTGGCAGAGGGCGAAGCGGTCAAAACAGGGCAGATCCTGGCCGTGCTTGAAGCCATGAAAATGGAGCATTCCCTCGTCGCGCCCTTTGATGGCACGATTTCTGGGCTGCTGACTCAGGTGGGGACGCAAGTGCGCGCAGGCGCGCACTTGATGACAGTAGTGGTTTAAGTGTTTAAAGTATCGGCGTTTAAAACATCAGCGCTTAAGACACCAGCGCTTAAGACACCAGCGCTGGTAGGTTCACTGATCACGCAGTCAGCCAGGGGCGGCTCGCGTAGTGCTTTTGTTCAAAGGCCGTTATTTCGCTCTGGTAGCTGAGTGTCAGTGCGACTTCATCGACGCCCTTTAACAGGCACTCACGCCAGAAAGGATCAAGAGAAAATTCGATCGGTTGCTCTAGTCCCGTCCAGTTAACCGTGCAGCACTGGAGATCAATATCGATCTGCGTGTTTTGACCTGAACGCGTGGCAGTTTCTGTAATCAGGGCCCGCAGTGTTGACAGGATTGTGTCATCGAGCCTGATTGGGAGTAGACCGTTTTTCAGGCAGTTGCTATAAAAAATATCACCAAAACTCGGTGCCAGTACAGCCCGAAAACCAAAGTCAGCCAGCGTATAGACAGCCCCTTCGCGTGAGGAGCCGCAACCAAAATTATGATCGGCAACCAGGATCGTGGCGTGCTGAAATAAGGGTTGATTCAGTACGAAAGAGGTAGGGGCTTGAGTCACTGCATCGACACGCAGGTCATGAAAAAGATATTCGCCATAGCCCGCTGCACGATTTTTTTTAAGAAAACGTGCGGGAATGATCTGGTCGGTATCAACGTTTCGGCCTTCTAGTGCGACAGCCGTGCCACTAAATTGAGTAAATGGTTTCATGATAAGTGGCTCCTGTTCAGTTCAATTCACGCACATCGGTCAGATAGCCGGTCAGTGCGGCCGCAGCGGCCATGGCAGGACTCACTAAATGCGTACGAACGCCGACCCCTTGCCGGCCTACAAAGTTACGGTTGGAGGTCGACGCCACGCGCTCACCCGTCTTGGCCAGGTCGCCATTGACCCCGACACACATCGAGCAGCCTGGTTCGCGCCATTCCAGTCCGGCAGCGATAAAAATTTTGTCCAAACCGAGTGCCTCGGCCTCTCGCTTGACGGGCATGGAACCCGGCACGATGATGCCTGGAATAACAGCCTTTTTGCCTTTCAGTACTGCTGCTGCAGAACGCAAATCCGCCAGCCTGCTGTTGGTGCAGGAACCGATAAAAATCCTGTCGATTTTGATTGCTGAGAGGGGTGTCCCGGATGCTAATCCCATGTATTGCAAGGCTGCCTCGGCAGATTGTCGGGCAAAGCGGTCCGTCATGTCTGCAGGGTCCGGCACATGACCATTAATCGGCAATGCTGCATCAGGGCTCGTGCCCCAGGTCACCGTTGGGGCGATTTGCGTCGCATCAATATAAAGTGTCCTGTCAAAATGCGCACCGTCATCCGAGGGCAGGGCGCGCCACGCTTGAACTGCAGCTTCCCACGCCTGACCCTGCGGCGCATAGGGCCGACCCTTCAGGTATTCAAACACGCGTTCGTCGGGGGCAATGATGCCGAATCGTGCACCTGCCTCAATCGTCATATTGCACATCGTGAAGCGGTCATCGAGTTCGAGAAACTCAATCGCACTCCCTGAATATTCGACGGCATAACCGACTGCACCATCTGTTCCCAGTTTGGAAATGATATGCAAAATAATATCTTTGCCACTCACGCCTTTGCCTGGGCGGCCGTCGATGACCACACGCATGCTTTTTGGTTTGGTTTGCCAGAGTGTCTGGGTACTCATGACGTGCATGCTTTCGGACTGACCGATACCAAAAGCGATCGCTCCAAGAGCGCCGTGGGTCGACGTATGGCTGTCGCTACAGACGATCGTGGAGCCCGGTAGCGATATGCCTTGCTCTGGTCCAACTACATGCACAATTCCTTGATCAGGATGCTGCAAGTCGAAATGTGGGATGCCACTCCATTTCATATTCTGATTGAATCGCACCACCATGTCTTCGATCTCGGGCGTGGCGCAGTCTGACACCTTGCGACTGACGGTTGGCACATAATGATCGGCTACCCCAAAAATCTGTTTTGGATTTCTGAGTGCAAGTCCGCGTTCGCGTAACTGATTAAAGGCATGAAAGGAGCCTTCATGAATCAGATGCCGATCGATGTAAAGCAGTGAGGGCCCCTCGTCACGCGCCAGCACAAGGTGCTGGTCCCAGACTTTTTCAAAGAGTGAGCGGGGCTTTTGATGAAGGGGCGTGTGATTGTTTGGTTGCTTACCTGTCGAGTATTCATTCATTGTGTGGCTTGTCTCGTATTTTTTTATGATTTGACCGTGATGAAGTGAAGGGAAATGTTTATATACCCTATTTAATATCCACCCTTGATCGGACCATCGTCTGGCAGTGGCACATCGCTGATCGGATCAATATGCGTCAGTAAGTTCAGCACGCGATGTCGTTGCATCACCGCGTGGCGAGCTGCCAGCCCGATGTCATGACCTTGCTCGACCGTGAGATCGCCTTTTACTTCGATATGGGCATCAACCAGAATCATGTCGCCCATTTTGCGGGTGCGAATATCGTGTACGCCTTCGACACCGGGTGTCGTGAGTAAGGTCTGTTTGATTGCCTGGACTTCTTGCTCGTTGACGCCGCGATCCATCAAGTCATGAAAGGCATCTGAGCCAAATTCCCAGCCCATTTTTCCAATCATCAGGCCTACGATCAGTGCGGCGATCGGATCGAGAATCGGGTGGCCAAGCAAGTTACCAATAATACCGACCGATACGACGAGTGATGAGGCCGCGTCTGAGCGTGCGTGCCAGGCATTGGCGACCAGCATGCTGGACTTGACCTGCTTGGCCACGCGCAGCATGTAGCGAAATAAGGACTCTTTGGCGATCAACGCAAACAACGCAATCCACAGAGCCGAGTGATGCACGCTCGGTATAGAGGAGGGGTCTTTCAGCTTTTCAAAGGCAGACCACAGCATACCGACTGCGACAGCCAGCAGCAGACCTCCGACAATCATCGATGCCGCTGTTTCAAAACGCTGGTGACCATAAGGGTGGTCTTCGTCTGCGTCTTTTTGGCTATGGTGATTGGCAAACAACACAACAAAGTCAGAAACCAGATCCGAGAGCGAATGAATACCGTCCGCGATCAGCGCTTGAGAGTGCGCAATGACACCAACAAAAATCTGGAGGGTTGACATCACAACATTGACGACTACGCTGACCAGCGTGCTTTTTTTCGCAGCCAGAGCGCGTTCAGCAGGCGTGAATTCGGTGTCTTCGCTATCGTCGTGTGTGTCTATTTCATTGCTATTGTGATTATGCAAGGTAATTCCTATTGACTCTTATTGCAGATCAGGGGCGTTTGATCAAACATTGCGATTCCCAATTGCGTTGAGGCAATAGGGACTCTTTATTCTAGTCGTGACATGTGTCAAACCTGCAGCAAAACCCTCTAAATTTCATTTTTTATTGAGAAATTTCAACGTAAATCCTGATTTTTACTGAAAGCGCTGCGGACTAAAGGGTTTGAGTGGAATTTCAGGGGGTAAACCTTGAGCGAGTTGCGCGACCAGGCGTCCGGTGCGCGCCGACCCAACTAATCCGACATGACCATGACCGTAAGCGTGAATGATGTCTCGACTGCCACGCGCCTCTCCGATGCAGGGCAGCCCATCTGGTGTGCTGGGGCGTCTGCCCATCCATAGTTTGATTCTTTCTGTTGGGAGGTCTCTGGGCAGGCCAGGATAAAGACTAAGCAAGTGGTCACGGAGAATTTCGGCACGTCGCCAGTCAGGCGTGTCATCGGTTGCTGCGATCTCGACTTGCCCGGCGACACGCAGCCCTTGCTCCATTGCGTTGACAATCACTTTACAGTCCGCAAACATGGTGGGCATGCGAGGACTGAATTCAGGGTTGTTGATGACCGCATGATAGCCACGTTCAGTCTCGAGGCTGACGGCATCCCCGGCTGCGAGCGCCAGTGCCTTGGCGCGTGCACCTGCCGCGATGACTGCGCGGTCGCACAGTATTTCACCTTGTTTGGTGAGGACGGCTTTGAGTCGCCCCGCCTCGATTCTAAAACCTGTTGCATGCGTGTGTATAAGCGTTGCGCCTTTAGACTGGACGTACCGAATCAGAGCCGCGGTATAAGCGCCCGGATTACGACAGCTCCCCGTTTCTGGCACCAACACGCCAAAGGTGTAGCGCGGATCCAGATCAGGCTCGAGCGCTTGCAGCGCTTGTGCATCGAGCTCCTGCCACTGAACGCCTTCCTTTTTACGGATCGCCCAGGCGCGCGCATCCTTTTCAAATTCTTCGCGTGATAAAAAAGCATGTAACAAACCACGTTGCTCGATCAGTTCAGGCACTCCAGCCTCTGAGGCCATTTGCTTATGCAGGATTGGTGCGTCCCGCAGCAAGCTGCGCAGCCCCTGGGCTGTGCGCTCGACTTGTGGATAGGTCCATGCGGCAGACAGATACCTGATTAACCAAGGCAGGGCACGCGGAAAGTATTTCCAGCGCACCGCAAGCGGCCCAAGCGGATCCGCGAGCCATTTTGGTACCTGCATCCAGATGCCCGGGGAAGCGGGAGGGAGCACAGAGTGGGAGGACAGCCAGCCGGCATTGCCATAACTTGAAGCTTGCTCATCGCCGGGTCTGCCTGGTTCGATCAGTGTGACTTGAACGCCGGCACGCACAAGCTGATAGGCACTTGCCGCACCGATTATTCCGGCGCCAATGATTACAACGTGTTCGGGTTTAGGCATGAGGGGCTTCAAATAGGTTCACTCTCCGTTATCATACTCATAGCTAACTAGATGATCATGCATTTTTTTCGGAATACTTTTTATGAAAGCTGTTTTTATTGATGCCAATCCAACGCTTGCTGATGTGGCTGAGCGCTTACATCGTGCCGATGACATCACACTGATTGTCAACCGCCAGGCAGATATCACTCCAGAGCAAATTCCTGCCGTGATGGGCGATGCGAACATCCTGATCGTGGACCACACCTCCGTGCCTGTAGAGATTGCCAGGCAGTGTCCAGGCCTCAAGCACGTGGTGTTCCTGGGAACGGGTGCGCGCTCCTATATGGATCCTGAGGCACTCGCCGAGATCGGCATCGAAGTCCACATCATCAAAGGTTATGGCGACACAGCAGTGGCTGAATGCGCCTTTGCCCTGATGTGGGCCAGCGCCAAGGGTTTCGCTGCGATGGACCGTGGCATGCGTGCCGGTAACTGGCTGCGTACTGACGGGATCGAGCTGACCGGTAAAACACTGGGACTCGTTGGCTTTGGTGGTATAGCGGGTGAAATGGCACGTCTGGCGCTTGGTGCCGGCATGCAAGTGATTGCCTGGAACCGCAGTCCCAAGTCCTACCCTGGCGTCGAGTTCGTCGAACTCGACGAATTGCTTGCGCGTAGTACCGTGATTTCAGTCCACCTGTTGCTCAACGATGAGACACGTGGTTTTCTGAATGCAGAGCGCATTGAAAAAATGCGCGACGGTGTCATCCTGATCAATACCGCACGCGGTGCAGTCATTCACGAACAAGCCATGATCGAGGCACTCAAGCGCGGCAAGATTGGCCATGCCGGTCTGGATGTATTTGATATCGAGCCGATGCCTGCTGATCATCCTTTGACACGTATCGAAAATGTGACCTTGTCCGCACATTCAGCTTTTCGCACACCCGAGGCGAGCGACAACCTGATCGAGGCCTCTTTAAATCATTGCCGCAGGATCTCCGGTCAGGGAAAGCTTAGTCAATAGTGTTCTGCTACAACGCGTCACGCTGACCCGTTGTCGGATATTTAGATTTGTAGTCATCAGGAAGCTCGCCATGCGTATAACATCGCTTAACAAATTCGTGACCTCGGCTTTAGTTTTTTGTAGTCTGGCGAGTCTTCAGGTTCAAGCACAAGCACAACAACAAGTACAACCACAAGAAGACAAATGGCCGACGCGTGCCATATCCATTACAGGTGGGTTTCCAAATGGAGCGGGTACTGACATCTACGCCCGCAAACTGGGCGAGGGTCTTACAGCCTTGTGGAATGTGCCGGTGGTGGTCGATAGTAAAACTGGCGCGGGTGGCAATATCGCTTCAGATGCTGTAGCCCGTGCCGCACCGGATGGCTACAGTTATTTGTTCGGGACGGCTGGCACTCATGCGATTAACGTTGCGCTGTATAAAAAACTGAATTTCGATGTTGAAAAGGATTTCACAAGAATCGCCTTGCTGGGTGACGTCCCGAACGTGTTGCTGGTGAATTCAAAAAAGCATCCTGAAATCAAAACCTGTGCTGATCTGTTGAAAATCGCCCGTGAAAAACCAGGCACCTTGAACTATGCCTCGACGGGCAATGGTGCCTCGGGACATTTGGCTGGCGCACAGTTCGCCAACGCGGCAAAGATCAACGTCGTGCACGTCCCGTATCGTGGACAGGGTCCCGCCATGGCTGCCTTACTGGCAGGTGATGTAGAGTTTTTCTTCAATCAGAGTGCTGCGGCGATCAATGCAATCAAAGGCGGTCAGGCGACAGCCATTGCGGTGACCACACGTAGTCGTTTAAGTGCCTTGCCGGATGTGCCAACGGTCGAGCAAGGTTGCGCGTTGCCTGGTTTCGAAAGCAGCACCTGGTATGGTTTGTTTGGCCCGGCCAATATGCCGCCTGCGATTACTAAAAAAATGAGTGACTCCGTGATTGGGATTATTTCCAAGCCAGAATTCAAACAATGGCTGATGGAAACCCAGGGAATTACGCCAGCGGCCGACTCCAGTCCCCAGGCCTTCGAAAAAATCCATCAGGCAGATATCAAGCGCTGGGCAGAAATTGTGAAGATGTCCGGCGCGCAAGTTGATTGATCCGCGAGCTTGAAGCGCGACCGGTAAAAACCGGCGCGTCAGTCAATAAAAATAATCAGGAGACACGCATGAAATCGATTGTTGATCGGCTGGTAGCGTTTGCTGCGGTTGCACTGATCTTCTTTACACTTCCTGCTCAAGCACAGAACGCCGCAGCCTATCCCAATCGTCCTGTGACGATTACCGTGCCATTTCCTGCGGGCGGCGCCACCGACATACTGACGCGAGGCATCGCCCAGCTCCTTTCGCAGAAGTGGGGGCAGAGTGTCGTGGTGGATAACAAACCAGGCGGGGGGTCTTTAATTGGTGCGGAGTCCGTCGCGCGCGCCGCACCCGATGGTTATCAGTTGATGCTGACCATTACCACCCTGATTCAGGCCCCACACCTGAGATCACCGAATACGTTTAATCCGGTACAGGCCTTTGTGCCGATAACCGAAGTCGCCCGCACGCCACTCATCATGGTGGTGCATCCTGACGTGAAAGCCTCCACGCCGGCCGAGTTGGTCACGCTCGTCAAAGCGCAACCAGGCAAGTTCTCCTATGGCTCTTATGGGACTGGTTCTTCTGCCCATCTCTATGGCTATATTTTCAATAAACAGACCGGACTCGATATGGAGCATGTTGCCTACAAAGGTGAGGCACCCTCTGTGAACGATCTGATTGGCGGTCAGATCCCTATCGTGATCATGTCTGGCGTGGGCGCGGTACCAAACATCAAGGCAGGAAAAATGAAGCCTTTGGCGGTGACCGGGCCCACCCGGGCTCCGGTTTTCCCGAATGTTCCCAGTTTTAAAGAGCTTGGTTATACCGGGATGGATGATGCAGGCTGGTTTGGTATTTTTGCACCAGCAGGCACTCCCAAACCCATTGTTGACAAGATTGCCGCTGATGTCAGGGGTGTCTTGCTTGATCCGGCATTAAAAGAGCGGATGGGGCTTCTTGGACTGGAACTCACGGGTTCCTCACCCGACGCTTTTGCCGCAACCGTCGCTCGAGATTACAAAAAATGGGGTGCAGTTGTTGTTGAAAGTGGAATTTAGGCCCAGGTTTGTGGGATTTACGTAAATTTGCGTGGGTCTGTCATATTCTTAGGTAACAAATTGTTTTAAAATCTCGACATGTTTTCATGCCTAAAATCCCAAGCGATCCGCCCGATTGCCAAACTGACTATTTCAGCCTTGCTGGCGATGTCGGTCACTGCTTGCATGGTGGGCCCTGACTTCGTCAAGCCTTCAGCCAAGCTGCAGAATGATTACGCGCTTGCGGCTCAGACCGAATTTACAGAAGCCTTTAAAAGCTCGTCTGACAAGCTCTTAAATCCTGTTACCTGGTGGACGAGTTTTAAGGATCCGACCTTAAACCAGCTATTGAGTCGCGCCGCCAGTGAAAACCTCACGCTGCAGAGTGCTGCGCTCAGGATTTTTCAGGCACGTGCCCAGCTCGGTGTGGCCGATGCGACTTTGCTTCCCTCAGTCAACCTGACTGGATCGTCTACACAAAACGATCAGCCTAGTAATCAGGCTTCGCTCTATAGTCCGGCAGGCGTTTCTGTCACGAACAATGTGTTTGTGCAGGCGAGTTGGGAAATCGATTTCTGGGGTAAATATCGCCGGGGTATAGAAAGTACGCTTTCAACCTACGTCTCGACGATTGCCACATATTATTCAGCGGATGTCTCGCTGGCGGCGGATGTTGCCAATACCTATATCAATATTCGCAACTACGAACAATTGATAGCGGTCGCAAAAACTAACCTCGCGCTTCAGGCCGAGAGTCTGCGTATCGCCGGTTCCAGATTTAAATATGGTTCGACTTCGCTGCTTGATTTGAATCAGGCCCAAGCGCAATATGAACAAACCAAGTCTCAAATCCCGGGTTTGATCTCAAACCTGAAAAAATATCAGTTTGCAATGAGCATCCTGTTGGGTGAGGCCCCTGATTATTACGAGAAAAATTTTGGTCAGACCAAAGGCACATTGGTTGCTCCGGCCGAACTTGATGTCGGGATTCCCAAAGATTTGTTGCGCCGTCGCCCAGACATTTTGCAGGCGGAATTTGATGCGGCAGCACAATCAGCACTGATTGGTGTCAACGTCGCTAATCTGTATCCGAGTTTTTCCTTAAGTGGTTATTTCGGTTTTCAGACCGTCACGCCCAGTGGCTCTTCGCAGCCCAGCTTATTTTCCTGGGATAACAAAACGACTTCGCTCGCGGGCGGCTTTACCTTTCCGCTCTTTTATCGCGGCGCAATCGTCGATCAGATCCGGGTGCAGGATGCGGTCTTCCAACAAAGCATTTTGAATTATCAGAACAAAGTTCTGAACGCCCAGAAAGAAGTGCAGGAAGCGCTGGTTTCTATCTCCACGACACGCAGCTCGACCGGCGACCTGGTCAAAGCCGTGGTCGCTGCCCAGTCTGCGGCGGATCTTGCCTTGCAGCGTTATAAAGGCGGCCAGACCGATTACAACACCGTGATTTTGGCGCAGCAGCAGTTGCTATCGCTGGAAAATACCCAGGTGCAAACTGTCTCCAATACTTTGCTCGGGTATGTCTCTGCCTTCAAATCACTCGGTGGTGGTTGGTCGGGTGAGATGAAAATCCCTGTCTTGCCGACAGCTATGGTCAGTGAGATGGAAAAGCGAACCGATTGGGGCAAAGCCTTAACGATTTCAAATGATCCTCGTTTAGTTCAGTCAAGTGAGAATAAGCAATGAGCAAGACCTTTCAAACCACGCTCATGAATAAAGTGATACTAGGGTGTGCACTCGTTGCCTCTGTGTTCCTTGCCGGCTGCGACAAAAAAGCTCCACCTGCTGCTAAACCTCCCGAAGTGACGGTTGCCAAGCCCCTGACACAAGAAGTGCGTAATTATGAAGTGTTTGATGGCAATGTCCAGGCCTTGCTCAGTGTTGATCTTGCCGCAAGGGTGCCTGGTTATCTGACCAAAATCCTGTTTGAAGACGGCAGCTACGTCAAAAAAAACCAGTTGTTATTTATCATTGAGCAAGACCAGTATCTAGAGCAGGTCAGGCTCAATCAGGCGATTTATGACGAAGCAAAAATCGAAGTCACGCGTCAAAAAGCCTTGGTAAAAGATAATGCGACTTCGCAGGCAGCGGTAGATAAAGCCACCTCATCTTTCCTGCAGGCTGAAGCGAATCTTAAACTTGCCAAAATCAATTACGGTTACACGGAAATCCGTGCTCCGTTTGATGGTCTGATGGGACGGCATTTGATCGATGTAGGTAACTATCTTGGCTCGACGGCCAATGGTGTAAAGCTCGCAACGATCCAGAAGATCAATCCTATTTATGTTTATTTTTCCATCAATGAACGCGATTTGCTGAAGTATCAAAAGCAATACGTTGATGAGAATAACCGCAAACAAATGGTCAATAAATTGCCCGTTTTTGCACAATTGCAGGGTGAGACTGGCTTTCCGCATGAGGGCACACTGGACTTTGCAGCTAATTTGCTGAGTACCAATACCGGTTCACTGCAATTGCGTGCAGAATTGCCAAACCCTAAGTTTGATCTATTGCCTGGGCTGTATGCCAAGGTCATGGCGCATTATGGGGATGCACGCAAAGCGATCTTGATCCCAAGCAAAGCCATTCAGATCGATCAGCAAGGTCCGTACGTATTTCTGATTGATGAGAATAAAAAAATAGAACGTCGTAACCTGACTTTAGGGCAGAAATTTCCTCCGTTGACCGAGATTACCAAAGGACTTACGGATAAAGACACGGTCGTGATAAACGGCTTTGTCAATGCCAGTCCCGGTCAGCTGGTGGCACCCACAACAGTCACGATCGATCCCTTGCCCACGCGCTAAATCGTAAAAGGCAATAGGACTCTTCATGCTTTCAAAATTTTTCATTGAGCGCCCCGTACTCGGCAACGTGATTGCCTTGATTACGATGTTGATCGGCGCAGTATCCATTTTCGGATTGCCGATTGCGCAGTATCCCCAGATGACTCCCCCCACGGTTCAGGTCACGACGACCTGGCCTGGAGCGAGTGCCAGTCTGGTTCAGCAGCTTGTTGCCAGTAATATCGAAACGCAGGTCAACGGCGTAGAAAATATGCTGTACATGGAGTCCGACTCCACCAATGATGGCCACTACACCCTGACTGTGACCTTTCAGGTCGGCACGAATTCGGATATCGCACAGGTCAACGTTCAGAACCGTGTTGCGATTGCGCTGCCATCCTTGCCCACTGCCGTACAAAAGCAGGGTGTGACCACGAAGGTGCAGTCCACGGCTATTTTGCAGTTCGTGACGCTGACTTCTACGAATCCTGACCACGATGCACTGTTTCTAAGTAACTTTGCAAACCTGCAACTGCAAAACAGATTGGCGCGTATCCCGGGTGTTGCCGCCGCCAACGTGTTCGGTGTGGGCAACTACAGTATGCGTGTCTGGCTTGATCCTGCGCAGCTCAGTCAGCGAGGACTGAACCCCGGTGATATTTCAACCATGATCAGCAAGCAAAACGTGATGCTTGCGGCGGGACAGATCGGTGCGCCACCCGTACCAAACGGGCAGGACTTGCAGCTCACGCTCAATGTCACGAGTTCACTGGATACCCCTGAACAATTCGGACAGATTGTGGTGAAAACCAACGAGCAGGGTGAAATCACCCGCTTGAGAGATGTTGCGCGCATTGAGATGGGAAGCCAGAATTACAGCCAGTTCTTTAAGCTCGATGAGCGTCCTGCAGGCGGTATCGCCATTTACCAGCTGCCATCTGCGAATGCGATTGATACCGCGAAGGCCGTCCGTGCTGAAATGGAGAAAATCTCCAGAACATTCCCCAAAGAAATTACATGGGAAATTCCTTTCGACACGACGATGTTTGTGACGGCTTCGATTAACGAGGTTTATCACACGCTGTTCGAAGCAGGCATTCTGGTGTTGCTCGTCATCATGATCTTTTTGCAGGACTGGAGAGCGACGCTGGTTCCGGCTACCACCGTTCCCGTCACGATTATCGGTGCCTTTGCCTGTATGGCGGGTATGGGATTCTCAATCAACCTGCTGACCTTGTTCGCGATTGTGTTGTGTATCGGTATCGTGGTCGATGATGCCATTGTGGTGGTTGAGGCGGTCGCTAAAAAAGTTGAACTCGGTGAGACGCCTCGAACAGGTGCGATTGATGCCATGACGGAGTTGATGGGCCCGATTATTGGCATCACGCTGGTCTTGATGGCTGTGTTTTTACCTGCCTCCTTTATCGCGGGTATTACGGGTCAGATGTACCGCCAGTTCGCGCTGGTCATTGCCTCAACAGCACTCATCAGCGGTATTAACGCTGTGACGCTCAAGCCCACACAAGCGGCACAATTCCTTACCCCGAAAGACCCGGATGCCAAGAAAAACTGGCTCTTTACAAAGTTCGATTTCTATTTCGAAAAACTTTCAAACTGGTACGCTGGCTTGATGCATACCTTGATGAATCATCGCAAGCTGACTTCACTTGTTGGCGCCTTGTTGATTATTGGTGCAATCGTTGGGTTGATGTTTACGCCGACAGGTTTTATCCCCAACGAGGATCAAGGCTACCTGATTGTTTCCTCGCAATTGCCGGATGCTTCCTCAGTGCAGCGTACCCAGGAGGGTATGGACAAGGTTGTAACAGTCCTAAAAGCAGTTCCCGGGGTCGACAGTGTTGTTTCGATTGGTGGAGTCAATGCGTTAAGCAACAACAGCTCACAATCCAATACGGGTGTGATGTATGTCATCCTTAAGCCCTGGGATGTGCGAGGCAAAGCCAAAGGCCAGGATTTAAAGTCGATTTATCTCGGTATGAGCGCGGGTCTTAAATCTGTTCAGGAAGTTCAGACGCAGGTTCTGCTGCCTCCTGCGATTCCCGGACTAGGACTGTCCGGTGGTTTTCAATTGCAATTGAACTTAACTGACGGTAGTAATGACTACAAAAAACTTGCTGAAATCACCCAAAACTTTTTGACTGAAGCGCGCAAACGTCCTGAAATCATGGCGGCGTTTTCTCCCCTCAGGGATGGGGTGCCCCAACTCAAACTCGCCTTTAATTCCGCGCGTGCAGAAACACTCGGCGTCGCGCTGGGTGATGCCTACGATGTGCTGCAGGCATCGATTGGTTCGGTCTATGTGAATCAGTTTTTCAAGTACGGTCAGACCTATCAGGTCTATATCCAGGCGGATGGTAAATATCGTGTGACCGCGGATCAGATCAGCCGTTTGTATGTCAAAAATAGGTCCGGCGATATGGTTCCGCTCGGTTCATTCATTGACATGACTGAAACCACTGGACCCGCTATCGCATCGCAATACAATATTTTCCCCACTGCAGCAGTGCTGGGGGCTTCGAATGACGCTTATAGTTCTGGCCAGACCATCGCTGCGCTCGAACAAGTTGCCCGCGAGACCTTGCCAGATGGTATGAGCTATTCCTGGACCGCGATGTCTTATCAGGAAAAACTGGTGGGTAATACGGTCGCGCTGGTTTTTGTTTTGTCCATACTGCTGGTTTATTTAGTGTTGGCGGGGCAATATGAGTCCTGGGTCGCACCGATACCGGTGATTCTGGCTGTTCCGCTTGCGTTGGTGGGTACCGTGATCGCACTTCACTTGACCGGGCTAGCTAACAATATTTACGTTCAGATTGGATTAGTGCTGATGATCGCACTGGCCTCCAAGAACGCGATTTTGATTGTCGAAGTCGCTCTTGAGTGTAAAAAATCAGGAAAGAGTCTGGTTGAATCTGCTCTGGAAGCTTCCCACGCACGGTTCCGCCCGATTGTGATGACCTCTATTGCGTTTATTCTTGGTGTGGTGCCATTGATCACCTCGTCGGGTGCAGGTGCCGCAGCACGTGCCTCGATTGGTATCACCGTGTTTAGCGGCATGATCGCCTCGACCTGCTTAGCGGTTGCGCTGGTGCCGATATTCTTTGTGGAAATCGAGGGTTTCTTTATTGCACGTGAAGAAAAAGCGGCAGCAAAGAAAGCTAAAAAGAAGGCTGAAAAGCAACAAGCGAACCTAAAAGCCTGATTCTTCAGAGCAGAGCGTTTTAATTAAAAAACAGGATTGAATTTAATTTCAATCCTGTTTTTTGTGCCTGATTTAATAAGACTTAGGCAGCCCCAGCACCCGCTCAGCGATATACGACAAAATCAATTCACGACTGACGGGCGCGATGCGGGTGATTAACACCTCGCGCAGGTAACGCTCGACGTGGTATTCGCGGGCATACCCAAAGCCCCCGTGTGTCATAACGGCCTGTTCACAGGCCCTGAATCCAGCTTCTCCTGCCAGGTATTTCGCCGCGTTGGCCTCGGCGCCACAATCTTTATTCTGATCGTATAGCCAGGCTGCTTTGCGCGTCATTAGCATAGCCGCTTCAAGTTCCATCCAGTTTTTAGCCAAAGGGTGCTGGATCGCCTGATTCTGACCAATCGGGCGATTGAATACGACCCGCTCGTTGGCATAGGCTGCCGCTTTTTTAAGCGCAACGCGACCAATCCCGATCGCCTCTGCAGCAATCAGGATGCGTTCAGGGTTCATGCCATGCAGGATGTAACGGAAACCCTGGCCTTCTTCGCCGATACGATCCTCAACAGGAATTTCCAGCCCGTCGATAAATAACTCGTTAGAGTCGACCGCGTGGCGGCCCATCTTGTCGATCCGGCGAACCTGAACCTTGCTGCGGTCCAGCGTCGTATAGAAAAGTGATAAGCCGTGGGTTTTACTTTTGCATTCTTCGATCGGTGTGGTGCGTGCAAGCAGCAGAATTTTGTCAGCGACCTGCGCGGTTGAAATCCAGACCTTCTGACCATGCACGACATAACGGTCGCCTTTCAGGACGGCGCGAGTTTTTAACTCCGTCGTATTCAAGCCGGTATTGGGTTCTGTCACGCCAAAGCAGGCTTTGACAGAGCCATCAATCACGGGGGGCAGATATTCCATCTTCTGTTTTTCGGTACCAAAAACAACGATTGGATTTAAGCCAAAAATATTCATGTGAATGGCTGATGCACCTGACATACAGGCACCTGTCTCGGCGACAGTCTGTACGACTAGCGTGGCCTCTGTCATGCCCAGGCCCGCGCCACCGTATGCCTCTGGCATTGCCACGCCTAACCAGCCCGCTTTGGCCATTGCAGCATGGAAGTCCTGGGGGAACTCTCCATCCGCATCACGTGCCAACCAGTAGTCCTCAGTAAACGCAGAACAAGACTGTGCCACGGCATCACAAATGGCTACATGCTCCTGCGACATTTCAAAATCCATGAATATTCCAGTAAATAATCAACAGCGAAGCTAAATAATAAATGTTGTTGCTTGTTAAGTGTTTGTTAAGTGTTTGTGAGGTGGTCGTGAGATCTTGGCGGCATGTTCAGACTACTTTTGAGCTATCCGTCAACGCCGCTTCGCTTCTCAACCAATTCGTGAATTTCTCCACCCGCGGCCATTGTGCATGCTGTATTGGGTAGACCAGATGGTGGGCGTGCACAGGTATGCCAAAGTCCTGATCGAACACTTCAACAAGCTCGCCTCGTTTTAAGGCGGATTGCGCCATGATATTACTGTCAAGCGCAATGCCTAAGCCTTGAATCGCGGCATCAATCACCATGTACGCACGATCAAAACTCAGTGCGTAGCGACTTGGATTTTCTGGCACCCCATGGGCTGCAAACCAGCGTGGCCACTGAACCAGATTCACGTCTGAAAAAATCAGATCTTGAGTCAACAGATCCGCAGGCGTTTTGATCTTCAATTTTTCTTTCAGGCGCGGATTAATGAGTGGTACGATTTTTTCAGTGAAGATCGTTTCGACATGCAAATTAGGCCAGCGCGCCACACCATAACGAATATCCAGATCAACATCCGCGCGTGAAAAGTCTGCCTCCGTATGTGACGAAGTAAGTTGCACACGTATATCCGGGTGCAGCGCACGAAAGGCGGGTAGTCTTGGCATCAACCACAGTGATGCAAAGGTCGGTGAAAGGTGAATTCTCAGTACTTCAATCGCTTCGGCCGAGCGCGCATGTTGCGCTGCATGGGCAATCAAATCCAGCGCGCCCGAGATATCGCGCTGAAAACGCATGCCGACCTCTGTCAGGCTTAAGCCACGTGGCGAGCGCTCGAATAATTTACAACCGACAAAATCTTCGAGATTGGCGATTTGATGACTGACTGCGGACACGGTGAGGTTGAGTTCGTCGGCAGCTTTACTGACACTGCCTAAACGGGAAACAACTTCTAGCGCGAGTACGCCTTTGAAAGGAGGAAGGTGCATGGGTTAACCCGAATAATAATTATTTTCAACTTCAGTTGAACTATAACGGCTTGTTGGCTTATCGGCATCTGGGAATAATGAGCAGCATCAAAAACCAAAGGAGACTAGGGTGCTACTTAAAGATAAAGTTGCTGTCATCACGGGCGCTGCATCACTGCGCGGTATTGGTAAAGCAACGGCGCGGGCCTTTGCCGCCCAGGGTGCCAAGATCGCCATTCTGGATCTGGATCTTGCCGCAGCCCAGGCTGCCGCTGCAGATGTCGGTCCAGGCAATATCGGTGTGGTTTGCAACGTTACCAATAAAGCAGATTGTGATCGTGCAGCGCAGCAAGTGATTGAACAGCTCGGCCGTATTGATATTCTGGTCAATAACGCCGGCATTACCCAGCCACTCAAAATCATGGACATTAAGCCTGAGAATTATGAGGCGGTGACTGATGTTTCTTTGCGCGGCACACTCTATATGAGCCAGGCCGTGATTCCTCACATGCGTGAGCGCCAGTCTGGTTCAATCATCTGTATCTCTTCGGTTTCCGCGCAGCGCGGGGGTGGTATTTTTGGTGGTCCTCATTACTCCGCAGCAAAGGGCGGCGTGCTCGGTCTGGCTAAAGCCATGGCGCGTGAACTTGGTCCCGCCAACGTACGTGTCAACTCGGTGACCCCAGGTCTGATTGAAACCGACATTACCGGTGGCATGATGACCGATGCGCTGCGTATCGAGATTCTTAAGGGTATTCCCTTGAATCGTCTCGGCCAGGCCAGTGACGTTGCCAATGCCTGCTTGTATCTGGCCTCGGACCTTTCGACTTATCTCACCGGCATCACACTCGATGTGAACGGTGGCATGTTGATTCACGGTTAATAGGTACTCCTATGCAATCATCGAACGCGTCGCTCTCGGCTCACGCCTACCGCATCCGGCGCTTTGCCCTGCGTATGGGTGAAGTGCAAGGGCAGGGCTATATTGGTCAGGCGTTGGGTATGGCCGATATTCTCGCTGTGACATATTGCCACGCCATGAATTTCCGTCCTGAAGATCCCGCCTGGGAAGGACGTGATCGATTTTTGCTGTCACACGGTCACTATGCGATCGCACATTATGCCGCCTTGATCGAGGCCGGCATCATCAGTGAAGACGAGCTTGAGACCTACGGATGTGACGATAGCCGCCTGCCGATGTCGGGTATGGCCACCTATACACCTGGGATGGAAATTTCTGGTGGCTCCTTAGGTCAGGGTTTGAGTATTGGTGTGGGCATGGCCTTGGGTTTGCGTCATAAAAAAAATCCTGCCTTTGTCTACAACTCCATGTCCGATGGTGAGCTTGATGAGGGCTCGACCTGGGAAGCCGCAATGTCTGCTGCGCATCATCAGTTAGGCAACCTGATTGTGATGGTTGACATTAATAATCAGCAGGCCGATGGCAATTCAAATCAGGTGATGCGGTTCGAGCCGATCGCCGATAAATGGAATGCTTTTGGCTGGTTTGTGCAGCGCATCAACGGTAACGATATTGATGCAGTCAAACAAGCTTTTGATGCCGCCCGCAATCACCCTGAAAAACAGCCGCGCGTCATCCTGTGCGATACCTTGATGGGTAAGGGTGTCCCGTTTCTTGAAGCACGCGAAAAAAACCATTTCATTCGTGTCGATCCACCCGAGTGGCAAGAGGCCATTGCCATACTGGACGCCAGTCAGAGCGGGAGTGCCAAATGAGCGCAGCACCAGAAATTAAAAAGCCACGCCTGACGACCTCGGCGATGATCGCCTCAATCGCAAGCGAAGGCCAGCGTGTGCGCGCGGCACCCTTTGGTCACGCACTCGTTCAACTCGCTGAAGCACGTCCCGAAATAGTCGGCATGACGGCAGACTTGTCCAAATACACCGATTTACATTTATTCGCTCAAGCCTATCCGGAAAGATTTTTTCAAATGGGCATGGCCGAGCAATTATTGATGGGTGCGGCCGGTGGCATGGCTAAAGAGGGCTTCATGCCATTTGCCACTACGTATGCCGTGTTCGCAACCAGACGAGCCTATGATTTTGTCCATCAGGTGATCGCAGAAGAAAACCTGAATGTCAAAATCGCAGCCGCATTACCCGGATTGACCTCAGGTTATGGTCCCAGTCATCAGGCGACAGAAGATCTCGCCATGATGCGTGGCATCCCCGGCCTGACGATCATCGATCCTTGCGACGCACTCGATGTCGATCAAATGGTTCCTGCTGTAGCGGCACACAACGGTCCTGTTTACATGCGTTTGTTGCGCGGACAGGTTCCTCTGGTACTCGATGAATACGATTACAAATTTGAATTAGGCAAAGCTAAACTGCTGCGCGACGGAAAAGATGTGCTCATTATTTCCAGCGGCATTATGACCATGCGTGCACTCGAAGTCGCGCGCGCCATGGAAGGTGGTGCAGCGGATATAGCCGTGCTGCACGTGCCAACTATTAAGCCGCTTGACGAGGCTACGATCCTGCGCGAAGCCGCACGAAGTGGCCGCATGGTCATTGTTGCTGAAAATCATACGCAGATTGGTGGTCTGGGCGAAGCGGTCGCAGGCGTGCTGATGCGTGCACGCGTGACACCGGAGTTTCATCAGATCGCATTGCCAGATCAATTCCTCGATGCGGGCGCGTTGCCTACCTTGCACGATCGATATGGTATTTCAACAGAAGCGATGGTCGCACGTATCAAAAAACTACTTTAGAAGTTTGTTGTACCCAGCAGGTAGAAGTGTCTGAACCTTGTTCAGTCAATATGAGCGGTGAAGTTATGCAAATAACGACATCACAATAAAAATCTAGGAGACGAAAGTGAAACCCATCTTTAAGAAAATGGTTTTAGCTGCATTAGTACTTGCTGCGGGTACGGTGCAAGCGCAGGTCAAACTTACCCTCGGCCATAACGCTGCAGTAGGTAACCCAAAGCACGAAGCATCCGTAAAATTTGCTGATATCGTCAAAGAAAAAAGTGGTGGCAAAATGATCGTTCAAGTCGCGCCTGCAGCGCAGCTTGGCGATGATGTGCCAATCCTGACTTCATTGCGCAGTGGCACAGTCGATTTCGCAGCCAACTCGCAAGGATCGATCTCCTCGGTTGTTCCCGAGTACTCAGCCTTCGGTATGCCTTTCCTGTTTCCAACCTTGCAAGACGCATGGAAAGTGCTGGATGGTCCGGTTGGTCAAGAGCTCGCCAAGCGCTCCGCTGAAAAAGGTCTGGTCGTTCTCGGCTACTGGGATAATGGCATTCGCCACATTTCAAATAAAGTACGTCCCATCAACGTACCGGCTGACCTCAAGGGTCTGAAAATCCGCACTCCACCTGATGCTGTCACGATCGACATCATGCAGGCACTCGGTGCAGAAGCGCAGCAGATCAAGTTTTCTGAACTGTATGTCGCTCTCCAGCAGGGGGTGGTGGACGGTCAGGAAAATCCTCTGATGAACGTCTATTCATCCAAGCTCTACGAAGTGCAAAAGTACATCTCCTTTACTGCACACAAGTATGAGATGACACCTTTCGTCATGTCCAAGCGTAGCTACGACAAAATGAGCGAAGCTGATCGCAAGATCATTCGCGAAGCAGCGGCTGAGGCAACAATCTACAACCGTAAGTTGTCTCTTGAGTCGGACCAGCAACTCGAAGGTGAACTCAAAGCCAAAGGCATTGAATTCAACCGTCCTGACTTGGCTCCCTTCCAGTCTGCGACCAAATCCGTCACGGAGAAGTGGATGAAAGGCCCAGAAGGTCCGTTCGTCAAGCAGGTCGTGGATGCAGCAGCTGCTGCATCAAAAAAATAAAAGTAAGCATTACTCAGTAACAATAATAAGGAAGAGACTCCATGGGTCATGCATTAATCAGATGGTGCGATTGCATTGATGCATGCATCGCTCGGGTGTGTCGTTTTGTGATTTATGTGACAACGGTCTTGTTGTTTCTGATCCTGGCGGCAAACGTTTTTCTGCGCTATGTCTCAGGTTCAAGCCTGCGATCTGCCGGAGAAGCACCCGAGCTGATGTTCCCCTGGATGGTGATGGCGGGCGTTGTACTGGCTGCCCAGTACGGCTCGCACATCGCGATTTCGTGGTTGATGGATAAGCTCGCGACCCCTGTGCGTCGCGTGTTTGCCATCATGAATTGCCTGATTCTCGTTGTCGCCTACGGCACGCTCGCCTGGGGCACGATTACCCTGATGCCGATCGTTCATACCGAGCACACGCATGTGTTGGGCGTGCCCTCATCAGTTACCTATGCCTGCATGCTAATCGCGTTTCTGATGTTGGTGACGACCTCGCTTACACAGACCATTCGCATGCTGATCAATCACACCGCAAGCGGCGTGGTCAGTGGCTCAGCCACTGGTCAGGCACCCGCGGCCAGTCATTAAGGATTGATCATGTTATCGATTGCTACCTTTATTGCATTTTTATTGTTGGCGCTCTGCGGTTTGCCAATTGCCCACTCACTGATTGTGGGTGCGCAGATTGGCTTGTTGCCCTCTGAACGACTTGGCGCTGAGTTCATTGTCTCGCAGCTCGTGACGCAGACTCAAAGTTTTCCACTCATTGCGATTCCGTTTTTTATGCTGACAGGCTCGCTCATGGTGGGCGGCAAACTCGGTCAGCATCTGATTGATCTGCTGACTACCCTGATGGGACGCTTTCATGGCGGTCCTGCACAGGTCGGTGTGTTGTCTTCGACGATTTTTGGCGGTGTCTCGGGCTCTGCTGTGGCCGATGCCTCCGCGATTGGTTCCTTACTGATTCCCTGGCTCAAAAAACTCGGTTATCCGCCAGCCTTTGCTGCGGGCACACTTGCCGCGGCCGCCACGATCGATATTCTGATTCCACCGTCGATCCCGATGATTATTTACTCCTTGGTTTCCAATGCGTCGATCGGTGCGCTGTTTGTCGCGGGTATTTTGCCTGGTGTGATCATGTGCGCCGGCTTTATGCTGGTCTGCTATGTGCAGGGGCGTCGCCGCGGGTTTCCCAGAGACACCACACCCTTTAACTGGGCGAGTTTTCGCAGACAGTCTTTCTACTCGATGCCAGCACTGGCCTTGCCAGTGCTGATCATTATTTTTCTGCGTTTTGGTATTGCGACCCCGACTGAAGTCAGTGTGATGTCTACGCTGTATGCGCTGATCGTCTCGCTGACGATCTACCGTGATCTGACACTCGCTCGCTTGAAGCATTCGATTATTGATGCAGGCCTGGCGACCTCGATCGTGATGCTGATCATCATGGCCTCGAGTGTCATTGGCTGGATTCTGACCTTCGAACAGCTACCTGCCTCATTTGTCGCCTGGGCCCAGGCCTCACTTGGTGAGCCATGGATGATTATCCTGGCGATGAACTTCATCATGCTGGCTGTCGGAATGTTTATCGACCTGCCGGCCGCCGTGCTGTTACTGACCCCGATGTTTGTGCCACTCGCCGCAGCGATTGGTATGGATACGATTCAACTCGGCATCATGATGATCATTAACTTGTCGATTGGCTTGTATCATCCGCCTGTTGGCACTACATTATTTATCACCAGTTCCATTGCTCAGGTCAAAATGGGCAAAGTCGTGATCGAGCTGGTTCCCTTTTACATAGTCGCGTTCGGTATTCTGATGCTCTACAGCTTCGTACCGGCGATGACGATTCGTTAGTAGAGAGCATATATATGAGTCAGGCACAGGGCAGTCTCGGATCGGTTGGATTGGTTGGATTAGGTGTGATGGGGCGCGGTGTGGCTGACAACCTGTTGAAAAAAGGGTTTGCAGTGGTCGGGCGTGATGTCAACCCCGAGGCGCTGACCTGGTTGCAGTCGATTGGCGGACAGGCTGCGACCGATGCCGCTTCGATCACCCGCGTCTGTGACGTCGTGGTCAGCTTTGTAGTCAATGACAAGCAGACCGAGGATGTGTTGTTTGGCCAGGATGGTCTGGCGGCCTCCATGAAACCTGGCTCAGTCTTTATCGCCTGCAGCACCATGTCGCCTAAATATGTGCGCGATCTCGCAGTGCGTCTCGCAGCCATGCAGATCCATCTGATCGACTCTCCTGTGACCGGTGGTCAGGTTGGTGCGCGTAATGGCACGCTGACTGTGATGGTCGCGGGCGATCCTGAGGTGTTTGAACGTGTTAAGCCGGTTCTTTCAACCTTTGGCGGCAAACTCTTTTTCCTTGGTACGGAGCAAGGGCAGGGCAGTCAGATGAAAGTGATTAACCAGTTATTGTGTGGCGTGCATATCGCCGCTGCAGCCGAAGCACTCGCCATGGCTAAACGCAGTGGCTTGCCTCTGGATACGACGCTTGAGATCTTGAAAAGTGGCGCCGCCTCGAGCTGGATGCTGGGCGATCGCGGCACACGCATGATCACCGATTCGTTTGACAATGTCACTTCAGCGGTTGACATCTTTGTCAAGGACATGGGGCTAGTGCTCGACTCCGCACGCGAATCCTCCTTTGCTGCCTCGATGGCACATGCCGCATTCCTGCAGTTTATCGAGGCCAGTGGCCACGGCCTGGGCAAGCTCGATGATGCTGCCGTGATTCGTAACTATATTGTTGACTGAACAACTGATACGCGACTGACACGCGATACACAAAAGCAGGCCACCTATGCAACCCATGACCGTCTTTAATAACATCAATCGACTAGTCCAGGGCCAGGGTTGCCTGGCGGGTTTGCCCGCTGAGGTGGAGCGGCTCGGTGCCAAACGCATACTGGTTGTGACAGACCCAGGGCTCATGCAGACTGGCATCCCGGCACGCGTGTCCAAGCTTCTTTCTGAATTCGAGGTCGTCATCTACAGTGATGTCGAATCCGACCCGAGCGTGGAAAGCGTCGATGCCTGTGCAGAGTTTGTGAAAGAAAACGGCTTTGACTTGCTGATTGGTCTGGGAGGGGGGAGTCCGATCGATACTGCTAAATGCGTGTCGATCCTGGCGACTAATGGTGGAAAAACCGAGGACTACCTCGGGATTGAAAAAGTCCCTAAACCTGGCTTGCCCAAAATATTTATCCCGACCACTGCAGGCACAGGCAGTGAGGTGACAAACGTCGCGGTGCTGAGCCTGAAATCTTTGCATACTAAAAAAGGCATCGTCAGCCGCTATCTGGTGGCGGACGTGGCGATACTTGACGCCGAGTTAACGGTTGGGCTACCCGCCCACATCACGGCAGCTACCGGGATGGATGCCCTGACGCACGCGATCGAGGCTTATGTCTCAAGGTTTGCCCAGCCACTGACTGACTACTTTGCGCTGGATGCGATCACGCGATTAGGCCGCTCTTTACGCACCGCAGTGCATTATGGTGCCAATATCGAGGCACGCGAGGATGTTCTCACCGCTAGTCTCTATGCTGGACTGGCGTTTGGCAGTGCAGCCACCGGCATGGTGCACGGTCTGGCGATGCCCCTGGGTGGGCTCTATAACATCCCGCACGGTATTGCCAACGCAGTGTTGTTACCCCATGTCATGAAATTCAATCTGGTGGCCGCGACCCGCAGGTTTGGCGATATTGCCCGGGCGCTCGGTGAGAATGTCGATGGTCTGTCCGAGCGTGAGGCTGCCGGACGCGCGATTGCTGCCGTCATTTCGCTCTCCGAGGATATCGGTATTCCCAAATATGTGGATCAACTCGGTATTCCACGCAAAGGCATCCCAGCCATTGCCAAGGACGGGATGACCAACTCCAGGCAGATTCTGCCTAATCCGCGCGATGTGACGTATGAGGGATTGATCGGGATTTTGAACGAGGCGTTTTCTCCCGTCTGAGCGTCGACTTGGATGCTGGCTTCATCGGTGACTTCAGCGGTAGCCAGGACGCTGACATTTTCTAGGTAAACTTGCTGTTTACCTAACTCATGAGACAAATAACATGGCCCGCATTCCCTACGCAGACTTAACTAACCCAGAAGCCAAACCCATCGTTGATCGCATCGTGGCAGAGCGTGGTTCGGTGCTCCATCTCTATCAGATGCTGCTCAATAGCCCACCGATCGCAAGCGGCTGGTTGAATTACCTGACCGCAGTGCGTCAGCAGAGCACCTTGCCCGGTTCATTACGCGAACTCGTCATCATGCGTGTCGCGGTGATCAACGGCGCGCCCTATGAGGCCGAGCAACACGCCCCGATCGCCCTTAAAGAAGGCATCACCCAGGCACAGCTCGACGATCTCAATCAATGGGAAAGCTCAACCAAGTTTGATGCCACCCAGCGCGCAGCCTTGGCATATTGCGATGCTATGACCAAGAATATTCAGGTTCCTGCCGAGGTATTTGCTGCGGTCAAAGAGCAGTTTTCCAGCCGTCTGCTGGTTGAGTTGACCGCAACAGTTGGTGCGTACAACATGGTTTCACGCTTTCTTGAAGCGCTGGAGATTCATTCACACGACCATCGTTAAATATGTGCGATTGCCCTGGCTCCCTCGGAAATGGCTGGCGTGGCTGGCTTGCGTTACCGGCGCAAGAAAGCCTCCCCGCTGGCGGTCCGTGGTTTGATCTTTCGCATAAAGTGGGACCTCAGGTCCCACGAGCCTCGGTGTTTCCGAAGCCGAGTTTTCGTCGCCTCAAAAGTCTGCCTGCTGATCCTTTGAATGTGACTGAAATTCAGATGGTCGTTCATATCGGTACGCATGTTGATGCGCCGAGGCATTTTTTTAATGATGGCCCAGCCTTTCATGAAATACCATTGGACCGGTTGACCGGTCCCGGGGTTGTGATTTCTTTTGCAAAGGCTGCAGGAGAAATGATTGAGGTGTCAGACTTCATGCGCAGCGCAGTACAAATCATGCCAGGGGATATCGTTGCACTGGAAACAGGCTGGGCTAAGTTTGCACAATCACCGGTTTATCACGATCATCCTTACCTCAGTCCCGCTGCCGCCCAGTGGTTAGTCGAGCGCAAGGTTAAGCTCGTAGCTTGTGATTTACCTACGCCGGATATGCCCCTATGTAGACGGCCTGGAAATTATGACTGGCCGACACACCATGTGTTACTGGCTAATGGTGTGCTTGTAGCAGAGAACCTGACTGGTTTGGAGCAGTTTGCCGGAGAGCGGGTTGAGTTTGTTTTTTCTGCATTGAATATCGAAGAGTCTGACGGTGCTCCTGCCCGTATCATCGCAAGGCGTCAGCTTACGCGGTGATTGGAAGCGTTCAATTTACAATTAGTCGACTTTCTGAAGCATATATGGCTCACCGCGCCCGAAATTCGCCAGAGCGCAACTAGCAGATTTAAACCCTATTGTTTAATCTTCTGTAAGAAATGCAGCAATGTATTTGCACATTCTGTCGCGTGAGAAAAAGGCAAGCCATGTTTCGCATGATTGAAAACATGAAAGTCAGAGTGTGCAAGTTTTGAGTGCATTTCAGCCATTTGGTTGACCGAAATGAATGGGCTCGCATCCGCATGCAGAAGCAGGACTGGAAGCTTGACTTCACCTAAGCGCGAGCCTAAGTCACAATCAACCAGGATGTCCCTCGCATCGATAATCGAGTCAATCGGATGAGTGCTTTGTTGCTGCTCAAACCAGTTGCGTTTTGCCGTACTCATCGCCGCATCGTCATAAAAACGTTTTTCCATCATGTTCTTTGACCAGGCTGCGGTACCTTGTTCTCTGAGTAAGGTATTCCAACTCTCTACGTTTTGTATCACCCCACCTCTAAAAGCGGTGTTGGAAAGGGTCAATGTTTTTAACCGCTCTGGATACGTAAGCGCGTAAAAAAGTGCGAGCGTCCCACCAATCGATTCACCTGCGAGATGGAAGCGATCCAGACCGCATTCGTTTGCCACCACATTGACATCCTGTGCCATTGTCTCAAAAGTAAGAGCGTTGGTATTGTTGCCAACCGATCTGCCAAATCCACGCATATCAAACCGCACAATGCGGTATTGCATACCTAGAACAGGAATCCACTCGGCCCAGATTTCCGTATTCGCACCGACACCGTGATGAAACAGAATGGTTTCAGGATTTTCTATCCACTCAGGTGTGATATCGAGGATGTTGTAGTAAAGACCTTGGATCGTGTCTTCTTTGAAATACATGATTTTGGACCTCTACACTTAATGAATCTGGTTGATTTTTTATTACTTTGCTGGCTATTGGGTGCGAGTGCTGAACTCACGCACTGCGCTTTTTAAAGCTTTGCCGATAATCTTGTAATCAATCGAATGGACAAAAAAATTAATTTTCTTTTCTGCCCACGTTTCCATCTCACTTATTTCGTTGATATAAACACCCACCGCGATGTCATTGGTATGCGCGGCTTCAATTGTTTTGTTGACCGCGGCTTGAACGACAGGATGGGTGAGTTGACCGTGAACACCATAAGAGGAGGCCAGATCAGCGGGACCGGGCATGATCCAGTCGACGGTGGTCTGCTTTAACACCTGCTCTATATTTTCAATACAAACCCGATCCTCAATCAGTCCGATCGACAAAACTGTTTTATTTGATTGAGCCGCTGATTCTGCAAAATTTCTTTGGCCATAGCCTGAAATCTGTACCCCGGTACAGGTCGCTCGCTGGCCTTCAGGCCAATACTTCATCGATTGAATCAGTCCCTGTGTTGTCTCATCACCAGTAAAATGTGGAATCATCAAACCTTCTGCACCCGCATCGAGCAGGCGCGACGCATCAGCGTAGTACGTTTGCCCGAGTCTGATGACCGCATGGATGCCTGACGCGGCACAAGCTTTAAGATGCGACTGCACAATGCGGATATCATTCAACGCGTGTTCAGTATCGATAATGACAAAGTCGTATCCCGACTCGGCGTAAATCTCTGAAATATTTGGATCTGAAGAAAAAACAAACCCTCCAAGCAGAGGTCGCGCTTGCCTGATTTTTTCTTTAAGTGAGCCAGTCAGCATAAGTTCAAATAAACGCGTTACATGTGGGAAAACATTTTTTGCCCTGGTACAGGCAAATCAGCAACCAAAATCGTTCCGGTTTTTGATTCGGTGATGAATAACTGCTGATTGTTTATGCCACCGAAAGCACAGTTGGTGACTAATTTACCTGTCGGTGAGTTAATACGAAGCATGGGTTCACCCAAGGCGCTAAATAACCACACTACGCCTAGTCCGACATGGCAGACTGCGAGATTGCCTTGCGCATCGATCGCCATACCGTCTGGACCAAAACCACCCGTCATCTGGATGGCGAGACCAACCTTGCTGGTTGTGCCGTCCTTCATGAGCGGCACGCGCCAGACCGCATTGCTGCGGGTGACGGCGAGCATCACGATATTTTCCTCGGCATTCAAGACCAAACCGTTGGGACTAGGAATATTATTCAGAATGCAGTCCAGTTGACCATTTTCCCTGAGGCGATAGAGTTTGCCCGAAGGATCATGCAAGCCTGACTGGCCCTGGTCGGTAAAGTAAATATCGCCGTTTGCAGCGAAGAACAAATCATTCACGCCACGAAAACGCTGCAGCAGAGGACGGTCGTAGTAGGGTTCGATTTTCCCGGAGGTGACATCGAGCACCATCAGTCCATTTTTGTGATCCGTAATAAAAGCTCTGCCGTCTTTGTGAAATTTCAGTCCGTTAGGCTCACCATCGTATTCCACGACCAGACTGATATCACCCTGTGGGGTGATTTTGAAAACACGTCCAAAGGGAATGTCTGTGACAAAAAGGTTTCCTGCACGGTCAAAAGAGGGACCCTCAAGAAAACTAGGGGTGGGTGCCCCATGAAACTGTACGTCAGCAAAGGCGGACCGCTGTCCAACTTTTGAAAACTTATCAGGAAGTGTCGCAAATACTTTTGCTTCAATGGCCGGAGGTGCAGCAAACATATTCGGATTCCTTTATTTGGTACCCAGCATGTGGTTAGGCAGCCAAAGGGCTATCTCTGGAAATACGACAAGCAGAATCAGCAAGACAAACATGATGATGTGAAAAGGAACCGTACCCATCACGACATCGCTGAATTTTCCTTTCGAAATGCTTTGAATCACAAACAGGTTAATGCCGATAGGAGGCGAAATCTGTCCAAGCTCAATGAACACAACGAGAATGATGCCAAACCATACTGGGTCAATTCCATAGCTCAGCAGCACTGGGTATAAAAGAGGTACTGTAATCACGATCATTCCGAAACTCTCGACCAGACAACCCAGAACGGTGTAGAGCACAAAAAGAGCAAGGAAAAACTCCATACGGCTGAGTTTCAAATCAACTACCCAGGTAGTGACTTGCTCACCTACACCTGCCACGCTGATTGCATAGGCAAAAATATAGGCCGTATAAATGATGAAAAGTAAGTTGCCAACAGAGCGCGTTGTCGCTTTGAAGGAATCAATAATGACCTCTTTACTCATGTCCGCGGTGAAGGCGGAAATGATGATGGCAAGCATGCAGCCAATGGCTGCAGATTCTGTTGGCGTGGCCAGGCCCAGATAAAGAGTCCCCATGGTTGCACCGATCAGCAGCACAAAGGGCGTGATTTCTTTAAGCGAGGTGAACAACTCGGCGAGGTTTCGCGGCCCTTTCTCTTTTGGCGCGTCCTGAGGTTTGATCATTGCATGCACGGCAACATAGAGCATGAACAGCGCAGTGAGTAACAAGCCTGGGATAACACCCGCCATGAATAGCTTTGCGACCGAGGTATCGGTAAAAGAGCCGTATACGATCATGGCAAGGCTGGGTGGAATCAGGATGCCGAGCGTGCCACCCGCTGCGAGTGAGCCTGCTGAAATTTTAGCGCTATAGCCTCGTTTTTTTAGTTGAGGGTACGCGACACTTCCGATGGTTGCAGCCGTGGCGACGCTTGAGCCATTAATGGCTGCAAACATTGCGCAGGAAGCAATATTTGTTTGTAGCAAACCACCCGGGATCGGAGCGACAAGTTTGGCTAGCCCTACGTAGGTCTTGTGACTTAAACCGCTGCGCTGGATGATTTCAGCCATCAGAATAAATAAGGGAATAGCGGTCAGGGTGAAGCTATTCATACTGCCCCAGCTCACCAGCCCCAGACCTTTGAGTGCAGGCAGACCACCATGTAAAACCAGGTAGACAAGACCTGGCAACGCGATCGCGAAGGGAACGGAAAGCCCCACTGCCAGCACGCCTAGAAACACGCCAAAGACAATCAGCAGATCAAGCATTTTTATTATTCCAGTTCATTAGCGAATCCGCGCAAAGCGTCGAATGCTTGCGATTAACGAGCCAAACAGCACCAGAGCGAGCGCTCCCACACCGATTGGCATGCTCAGCCTTGGCAACCAGAGCGGTGTTTGCAGCTCGGTCGGCGCAACATCACCATAGGCCCAGGACTGCATCTCCAGACGGCAGAGTTGCCAGAAAATCACTACCGTGCAGGCCAGCGCGACCAGATCGAAGGTGATGGCCCAGAGCGCCTGGGCTTTTTTGCTCAGCTTAGGCTGAAGCAGCTCCAGATGATGAAATGCGCCACTGACCTGACAAACTGAAAGGCTAAGAAAGGAAATGGCGACTAGCAGATAGCCACCCACCTCGTCAGCCATCTCCAGACTTTTGCCAAACAGCCGCACGACCGCCTCAGCGGAGATGATGACTAGCATCACACCGAGGGTTAGGCAGCACAGCCACTCGCAAACGGTTGCAACGCGACTCTTGAGCGGTGCAGGGCGCTCCACAGCGCCCTGCGCACTCTCAATCTCCGCTATATCCCTGGACATATCATGCATGATTAGCGTCCTAACGTCTTGCGAATTTCTGCCAGTGCTTTGATGGTTTCAGGTCCACGCGTTTTAGCCCAGCTCTCCCAATAGTCGACAAACTGACCTCTGATATCAGCCGCTTCGTTAGCTGGAGGTTCGGTGATCACCATCCCTGCCTCTGCAAATTGTTTGGTCAGGGTGACTTCGGCATCCGCTAAAGCCTGGGTGACTTCCGGCATGGCGTCAGCGACGATTTTGCGAACTTTCTCCTGTGTTGCGGCGGGGAGTTTTTTAAAGGACTCCTCGTTCACAATCACAACCGCATCAACATAATTGACACCCAGACGGTAGTTGTATTTCAACAGATCCTTCCAGCCGACACCGCCACCAGAGCTTGCAGTCAATACACCTTCAATGACGCCGCGCTCCAGAGCAGGTGCCACCTCGGGCGTGCCAATGGTCACGCTAGTTGCGCCATAGCGTTTTAGGAACTCAGCCTGCTCGGGCGAGGTGACGCGTAGTTTTTGACCTTTCAGGTCTGCCAGTGAAGTGAGTTTTTTGTTGGACCAAAGCACCTGGGGTGGGAAACTGTAGCGTCCAAGCATCACAACACCGCGTTTTTGATAGGCTGCGATCATCAGCGGATCGACAATTTTTGCAGCTTTGAAAAACTCGTCGTAGCCATTGATTAGCATCGGTAAGCGCAAGACACCGCTTACGGGAATGTTGCCCGTAAAGAAAGAGTCCTCACCCATCTGGACAACGTTGTCAGATACGGCCTGGGTAATGTTGGTACTGCTAATTTGCAAAGAGCCACCCATATGCATTCTGATGGAGAGCGCACCGTTTGTTTCCTTGTTGATATCTTCAAGCATCACCGACAGACGTTTGGTCGATGCGACGGGAGAGGGCATAAAGGTATAAAAATCCCATTTTTGGGCAAAAGATGGCGCATTAAATAAACCCAGGCAAAGTAACCCTAGGCAAAAAGAAAATATTCTGCAAAGACGCTGACTATTCAGTTTCATGGTGATTCCCTATTGTTGACTTGATGTTGATTTTTTTGAATAACAAATATTGAGCGCTCAGGCGAACCCGAGAGCTTGATCAGCAATGCAATATCAGCAGAGCCGATTTCTCAATAAAGAGGGAGGGAGATGAAAAATAATAGGTCGGGGTCAACCGCTAGGCTGTTGTTCATTTTGTCTCCGGATACGCTCGTGGCGCTTAATTTTATTTATTGAAATCTATAGTAATACGCATTGAAGGTTTTTTGAATTTAATCTGCCTGAATATTCGCGGTTCTTGCTAGCTCTTGATAGCGCTCGCGCTGACTGGCAATATAAATGCCAAAGTCTTGAGGGGTTGGGCTCGCGACGAGTTCAACCCCTTTTTCCATGAACATCTTCACCAGTGCAGGAGACTTCAGGATTTTGCTGACCTCCTGGTGAAGCTTGTTGATGATTTGTGGTGGCGTGCCAGCAGGGGCGAACAACCCATTAAAGGTTGAGTCTTCAAAGCCTTTGAGACCGGACTCATCCAGGGTCGGCACGTTTGGCAAAATCGGTGAACGCTTCTTGCTCGTAACTCCCAAGGCAAACAGCTTGCCATTGAGCGCATATTGGGCCGAGGTACTGACCTGATCGAACATAAACGGCACTTGACCACCCATCAGATCGACCATCGCCTGCGCATTGCCTTTGTAGGGAATGTGCAGATAGGAGACGCCAGCAGCATTGCTGAACAATTCTGCTGCGATATGGCCTGTCGAACCATTGCCGGAGGAGGCATAAGCCAGAGCCTTGGGTTGTGCTTTCGACAAGGCTATAAAGTCTTTCAGGGTGCGCGCCTGGATTTTCTCAGGATTGACGACGAGTACCATCGGGATCTGGCAGGTAACAGAGATCGGCTCAAAATCTTTCACCGGATCGTAGCCAGCATTTTTGAGCAGAACTGCTGCCGTGACAAACGTCGTGGAGTGCGCGAGCAGCGTATAGCCATCCGGAGCGGCTTTGGCAACCAGATTCGTGCCGAGCAGGGAGCTTGCCCCGGGTTTATTTTCCACGATCACTTGTTGACCGAGCGCTTTGGATAGCGGCTCGGCAATCGCACGCGCGACGATATCGACGTTACCACCTGCCGCGACCGGCACGATCAGTTTGATTGGACGGTTTGGGTACGCTGCGATGTCTTGCGCTGAAGATTGAGACTGAGCCTGAAAGCAAAGCCCAACCAATACTGCCGCAAGCGATAGTTGTTTGAATATACGCATATTGTCTCCCCGGCTTGTCGCCGGTGTGATTAATTTTATATAACTTTTTATTTAATGTTGTTTATTAATAAATAATTATAAGTTTATGAATTAAATGAATAAATTGTATTAAAAGTCATAAAGTACAGCAGGATTATCGACCAGTATCTTTATAGCAATCTCTTGGGTCTTGGCCCACTGGACAACACGTCGCATTGCAGCCTGATTGTCTTCATGATGAAATTTTTCAATGACCTCTGGCCTGCGGACATAGCCCTTTGGCGGGAAAGGATGGGGCCAGTCGGTACCCCAAAGCATCCGGTCGGGATTAGCTGCGATCAGTGCTTCAGCAAATGGCGCGACATCCGCATAGTCAGATGCCTCGGATACCCGGTAGGCAGCAGAAAGCTTCACATAGACCTTACCCGCACGCACCAACGAGAGCAAGGCATCGAAACCTGGCTGATTGAGTGCACCATCTGCCTTCAGACGACCAAAGTGATCGATTACCACAGGGGTGGCAGACTGCATGATGGTGTCATGCATGCCCTCAATAACCCCCAGATTGGTATATATCTGGATATGCCAGCCGTAGGGCGCAACTTGCTTGGCGGTGCGCAGCAGCTGCGCTTGCGCAATGCTGGGGTCGTTCTGACCGACTGTTTCCAGATTCATCCTTGTGCCGCGAACGCCTACGGCATGCAGCTCAGATAGGGTCTGAGCGGAGGTTGCATCATCAATCACAGCTACCCCGCGCGCATTCTGACCAATCGTGCGCAACGCCCAGAGTAGGCAGGCATTGTCCGCGCCGTAGGGACTGGGATGAACGATCACGACGCGTTCAACACCGATCGACTGATGTAGCGCATGTAATGACTCAACCGAGGCCAGATCAGGCGTGTAATGGCGTCCTGCAGCAAAAGGGAATTGCTCTGCCGGTGGGAATACATGTGTGTGACAGTCGCAGATACCTGCCAGCCCGTATGGGGCAGAAGGATTCGTGGAGGCTTGGGTTGTGGCTGTTGTGTTCATTTTCTCAGTGCCTTAGGCCGCGTAATGCGGAAAGCCACTTGGCTCGGCTTCCAGCAACCGGAGCATTGCATGCCATTCGAGTTCACCGTAGGGGCGACGCACATTCGGCTGATACAAGTGAGCAGATTTTTCCAGGATCTCATTGGAAGGCAGGGCCAGATCGGTGCCGGCGGCCATCGCATCAACCTGAGCACGGCAGGACATCTCGAGCTGATACATCAGATTAAAGGCTTGGGGGATTGAGGCGCCCGAGGTCAGCAAGCCATGGTTACGCAGAATCATGGCGTTATGCATCCCGAGGTCAGCGACCAGACGCTCGCGCTCTGCGAGATCGACCGCAGGACCCTCAAAGTCATGGTAAGCCAGATGATTATTAAACCGGCTAGATGTTTGTGTCATTGGGAGCAGGCCACATTTCATGGAGGCCACGGCCATGCCTGCGCGGGTATGCGTGTGGATAATGCAACTCACATCTGGACGTGCGGTATGTATGCAGCCATGAATAACATATCCGGATTTATTAATTCCATAATCGGTATCCTGTTTGCTAACGATTTCACCTTCCACGGTAATACGTACCAGACTGGAAGCGGTGATTTCTTTGTACAGCAAACCATATAAGTTAATCAGCAGATCATGGGTGCCTGGGATGCGCGCCGTGATGTGGTTATAAATCATATCGGTCATACCGTACTTATCCATCAGGCGATAGCAGGCCGCCAGATTGACACGGGTTTCCCATTCCTCGGCGCTGACTTTGCCCTCAAGGTGTTCGAAATTGGTAGAAAATTTTCCGCTCATGGCGCTCTCCTGATTCTAATAATTATCTTAATGCAAGAATTTTTGATTATTTCTAAAGGATATTATTCAGCCATACTGTCTGGAAAGAAAGTCATTTCTACCTGATTTCAATAGGGTCTGGTTTTCATTTCTGAACCGAAACGACGATATCTTCAGCAGCCAGGGGCAGGCCAGCAGTAAATTTTTCAATATTTCGAAAGGCGTGACCAACGATGTTGGCGACATTATCAAACACCGCACCAGCTGAGTGGGGGGTCACCACGACTTGGTCCATATGTAGCAGAGGATTATCCGCAGCGGGTGGCTCACCCTCAAACGTATCGAGTCCGGCGCCGCTTAGATGACCTGAACGCAGGGCCTGGATCAAGGCCTGCTCGTCAATCACTTCGCCACGTGCTGTATTGATCAGCACCGCAGCTTGTTTCATCCTGGCCAGAACCTGCGCATTAATCTGATGGTGGGTGTGCACGTTTGATGGAATATGAATACTCAGGATGTCGCTCGTGCGCAGCAGCGTCTCGTAGTCAACATACTCGACCTCATACTGCTGCTCGGTTTCCAGATCAGCGCGATTGCGACTGTAATACTGCACTTGTACCTCAAAGCCCTTGAGACGCTTGGCGACATGCTTGGCGATATTGCCAAAGCCCAACAATCCGATAGTCTTACCGGCAATCTGATAGCTCACCGTGCGCAGCGCTGCCGGGATCCATTGACCTTCGCCCAGTGATCGGTGGGCGAGGGGTAGGCGACGCAACACGGCAAGCATCAGCATGATGGCATGCTCAGACACCGGAGCAGAGCTCGCGCCTGAAGTAATAGCGACAGTGATACCCGCCTCGCGTGCAGCCTTGAGATCGATTTTGTCGACACCGATGCCCCATTTTTGGATCATTTTGAGTTTCGGCGCAAGTTGGATCAAGCCCGCATCGACAAACGTCCCCGCCGCAATAATGAAATCTGCTGAGGGGACCATCTGGGCATGCTCGGCACGCTCGTTCGTCTCAGCAAACGCGATGCTGTAGCCGGCGGGCACCAAGCGCTGGATTTCCGCACGGATACTCAGGGCCATGGGACTCAGAAAAGCAATGTGCTGCATGCTCACGCCTGAATGTGGCCTTGTTCGACAAGCATGACTTTGATGTCTTTTTTGACGATTTTGCCGTAACCAGACTTTGGCATGGTGTCCCAGAAAACAATCTGGCGCGGCCAACGGTATTTTGCGCAACGACCGTCCAGATAGGCGAGCAGTGCGGCTTCGTTCACGTCCTCAACGCCAGCGCGCTTGACGATCACTGCAATGCCGATCTCGCCCCATTTGGAATCAGGCATGCCGACAATCGCGATTTCAGCCACACCAGGATGGGTGAGCAAGACTTCCTCGACTTCCTTGGGATAAACGTTCGAGCCGCCAGAGATATACATATCGGACTCGCGCCCGGTGATGTAGAGCAGGCCACGGGCATCGAGCTTACCCAGATCGCCGGTATGAAACCAGCCGCCTTTGAGCGCCTTGGCCGTTGCCTCAGGGTTGCCGTGATAGCCGGCAAACACCGCAGGGCCCCGACAGCAGATCTCACCGACTTCACCTGTGGCGACACGTTCAAGCTTATCGTTCAGAATGGCGACCTCCATCCCGACGCGGGGGCGACCGCACGAGCCGATATTGGCGTTCGGATCGTTGTCATCCTCCGCGTGCATATCAGGGGGGAGCACGGTAATGTTGCCGGTGACTTCACCCAGACCAAAATATTGCACCAGCACTTTGCCGAGCTTTTGCAGGGCACGTTTCTGATCGGCCCGGTACATCGGGGCACCGGCATAGATCACATAACGCAGCGAACTGTGATCGTATTCATCGACCGCAGGGTGCTCGACCAGCATTTTGATGATGGTGGGGACGGTAAACAAGTTCGTCACCCGATAACGCTCAACCATTTCCCAGAACACTGCAGGATCGAATTTCTCGCTTGGCAGCAAAATCGTTGCCGCACCGCGAGCGACGTTCAGCAAGGCATGGATGCCCGCACCGTGAGACAACGGGGCGACCGCGATCGAGCAGTCTTTCTCAGTCGTGCCGGGGATCAGGTCTGCGAGGTGATTGGTCACCACAAAGGCCATCTGACCATGGGTCAGGATGCCAGCCTTGGGTTTACCTGTCGTGCCAGAGGTATAAAAGAACCAGAGCGGATCATCGTAGGCAACAGTTTCTTCTTCGAACTCTTCACCCAGATGCTGCGCGATGAGTGATTCATAATTGAGCTCACCCGCACGCGGCTCACCGATCGTAATCACATGCTTGAGCGTGGCAGACTCGGCTTTTACTGCATCAGTATGGCCATGAAAGAGGTCTTCAACTACCATGGCGACCGCACCGCTTGAGGCACCCAGATAGGCGACTTCGGGGGGCGTGAGCCTGAAATTCGTAGGGACCCATACGCAACCGAGCTTGAACGCGACCCAGCCGCTTTCAAACGTCTGGATATTGTTGCGTGACTGGAGCAGCAGGCGATCGCCTTTGCGCACGCCTAGCTTGCGTAAGGCATTGGCCATGGCGTTGACCCGCGCATTGATCTGCGACCAGGTCCATTTGTCCTCGCCTTGGATCAAGGCGGTGTGCTCGGGATAGAGGGCAGCCGTGTGCGTGAGCAAACGGCCCAGATTCATCACCTGGGCCGCTTTGAAGATCTCAGTACTCAAGTTGATTCCAGTATGCTCAAGTAGTTAGCAACCGAGGCGCCGCCCATGTTGAACACTGCACCAAGGTTTGCGCCTTTGATCTGCATGTCGCCCGCCTGACCGGCCAATTGCATCGCAGCCATCACGTGCTGCGATACGCCGGTCGCACCGATAGGATGACCGCGTGACTTCAGACCACCCGAGGGATTCACAGGCAGTTTGCCATCTTTGCGTGTGACACCGTCGAGGATGACGCGTGCGCCTTGACCGTGTGGTGCGAGACCCATGGCTTCGTATTCGAGCATTTCTGCGATGGTGAAGCAATCGTGGGTTTCGACAAAATGGAGATCGTTCAATGAATTGTTTGCAGCTGCCAAGCCTTTTTGCCAGGCCAGTGCTGCGCCTTCGAATTTGGTCGGATCGCGACGTGACAAAGGCAAAAATTCATTGACGTGGGTACGCGAGCGCCAGCGCACTGCAGGGACTTTCGCTCCGGCTAAAGGCTCCATAGACAGCACCAGGGCTGCGGCACCGTCCGATACCAGTGAGCAGTCGGAGCGCTTGAGCGGAACCGCCACAAAAGGATTTTTTTCCGAAGGATTGCGACAGAAATCAAAACCAA
>CANCRX010000021.1 GCA_947380655.1 Alcaligenaceae bacterium
GGAAAAAAATATCCGCAATTATCGCTTTTTTTGGCTGACTAATCGATGGCAATGCCTGTTGTTTGTGCAAGTCCCTGCATCTTCAGGATTTCTTTGCGGATAATTTCACCAAACTCGGCAGGTGTTGAGCCGGTAGGGAACAGCCCCATGCTCGCCAGACGTTCCCGCACGGCGGGCTCGTTGACTGCTTTGGCTGCTGCATCGCGGACACGATCAATGTCTTTGGCCGGGGTGCCGATCGGCGCCACCAGGCCAAACCAGGAGGGGTCGTTATTCGAGGCTAGATTCAATTCTGCGTAGGTGGGTACGTCAGGTAAGGGCTCAAGACGGGTTGGCCAGGACACGGCCAGAGGGCGAAGCTTGCCAGATTTGATGTGCGGCATCGCCGAGGCGACCTGATCAAAATAAACCATCACCTGTCCGCCCACCAGATCGTTCAGCGCCGGGCCCGCGCCTTTATAAGGCACGTGTGTCATGGAGGTTTTAGTTGTGGTCTTAAAGAGTTCGGCCCACATGTGGCTGACCGTGCCATTGCCGGTCGAGGCGTAGCTCAGCTTGTCAGGGTTGGCTTTAAGGTAGGCCATGAATTCGGCAAAATTCTGCACCGGCAGGGTGGCGTTGACGAGCAAGACGCCAGGCGCCTCGACGAGCTCTGTGACGGGAGCAAAGTTTTTGATCGGGTCATAGGGCAGGTTTTTATAGACAGCAGGGTTCACGCCGTGGGTTGAGACAGTGGCTACACCGAAAGTTGTACCGTCTGGAGCGGCTTTTGCCACTTCCATCATGCCGATCGACCCACCCGCACCCCCGCGGTTCTCAACGACCACCGTTTGACCCAAAATTCTGGAAAGTGGCTCAGCAAGAACGCGCGCAGCAATATCCGTAGAACCGCCTGCAGGAAAGGGGACGACCAGACGAATAGGCTTGGAAGGGCTTTGCGCCATGGCGGGGCTCAGGCCAGCGCAGACCATTAGCCCGGAAATACAGGCCAGTACGAGACGTCTTTTCATGCGAGACTCCATTTCAACAAAAAGATAAGCACCTGCTACTATTTGAAACCAAATATTAGGCTCATTTTGCCTGATAACGTCTGTGATGACTGACTTTTCTGGAGAGTATTCATGCGTGTGTTTCATCGTTTGCTTGTCGCGGCTCTGATGTTGCCCGCCCTGGCTTTGGCACAGACCCCGATCAAAGTGGGGATCGCTAATGATTTGTCAGGTCCGTTTGCGGCGCTTGGCGCGGAAGCCCGTGACGGCTTTAACCTCGCGATCAAACAGCTGGGTAACAAGCTCGGCGGTCATCCCGCTGAATTTTTACAAACCGATATGGGCGGCAATCCTGATCAGGCCAAACAGCTTGTGACCCGTTACATCCAGCGCGACAAGATTGATTTCTTTACCGGTCCGATCGGCTCAAACGTTGCGCTGGCCGTCGGCCCCGCGCTGTTTGCAGCCAAGATTCCTTACCTGTCGAATAATCCGGGTCCCAGCCAGTTTGCAGGCGCACAGTGCAATGATTACTGGTTCGGTCTGTCCTACCAGAATGACGCATTCCATGAGGCCGCAGGTAAAGTCGCGGCCGACCGCGGTTTCAAGAAAATGGTCATCATTGCGCCTGACTATCCCGCAGGCAAAGATGCCCTCAATGGTTTTAAACGCGGCTATAAAACAGCTGTCAATCAAGAGGTCTACACAAAACTCGGTCAGATCGATTACGCTGCCGAGCTCGCACAGCTGCGCGAAGCGAAACCCGATGCGGTCTATATCTTCTTGCCAGGCGGCATGGGGATTAACTTTATTAAGCAGTTCGTCTCAGCGGGTCTGAATCAAAACATCAAACTCGTGGGCCCCGGTTTTTCTGCTGATGAAGATGTGATTCAGGCCGTTGGCGAGCCGATGATTGGGATGTTTAATACCGCACAGTGGGCCTTTGATCTGGACAATGCGCAAAACAAAAAATTCGTTGAATCTTTCCGTAAGGAATACAACAACCGCAACCCTTCTGTCTATGCCGCGCAAGCGTACGATGTCATCATGGCGATCGATGCCGCAGCTAAAGCCACCGGCGGCAAGGTCAGTGACCGGGCTGCAGTGCTGGCAGCGCTGAAGAAAGCGGATTTTGCCTCAGTACGCGGCGAATTCAAATACGGCGCGAATAACTTTCCGATCCAGGCTTACTATGCACGCGTGATTGAGAAAGGTGGTGATGGCCGCATCACCAATAAGCTGGTTGGCAAGGTGTTTGATGCCTATCAGGATGTCTATGTCGGTGAGTGCAAAAAGTAAACGGTAATGAGTAGCACGTTGATCGCCGAGCAGCTCTTAAACGGGCTGCAGTTCGGTTTAATGCTCTTTTTGATTGCGGCAGGTCTGACGCTGGTGTTCGGCATTCTGGATATCCTGAATGTCGCACATGGCTCGCTTTACATGTCGGGGGCGTATGTCGCCGCACAGACTATGCAGCTGACCGGATCCCTGCTTGCGTCAGTTGTTGTGGCGGCGGTGGTGACCGGTGCTGTCGGACTCGTGATCGAGCGGGTCCTGATTCGTAAGCTTGTGATGCGTGATCATTTGGCACAGGTGCTTGGCACGTTTGCGGTCATTCTGATTGCTAATGACCTGGTCAAAATGATCTGGGGCCCGGCTCCGATGATGATGAATATGCCAGCGAGTTTGTCTGGTCCGGTCCGGCTGTTGCCCGATCTGCTCTATCCCGCGTATCGCTTGTTGATCATTGGCGTAGGACTTGCCGCTGCGCTGGGCCTTTATCTTTTTGTGACGCGCACCCGTGCCGGTGTGCTAGTGCGTGCTGGCGCTTCGAACCGTCAAATGGCAACCTTAATGGGGGTGCGTGTGCCCTTGCTGTTTCTCGGTGTATTTGTTCTGGGTGCTGTCCTGGCAGCCATCGCGGGGGCGTTGCTCGGGCCTGTGACCGCTGTTCAAGCGGGTATGGGTGAGCAAATCCTGATCCTCGTATTGGTATGTATCGTGATCGGTGGCATTGGGTCGATGCGTGGAGCCTTTGTTGGCGCCTTGCTGGTTGGTTTTGTCGATACCGCGGGCCGCGCTTTTTTACCGACCTTGCTTAAAACTTTTTTGTCTCCCGCTGTCGCTTCAAGTGTTGGACCGACACTCGCTGCGATCTCCATCTATATCCTGATGGCCGTGGTATTGGTGTTCAGACCTGCGGGTCTTTTTCCGGCGCGCGGCTGAAGATGAAAAAGTCCTCCGCGCTGAGTGTGTTGTGCGTGATGTTATTGATCGCGTTTCCACTCGTTGCTCCGCTGTTGGACCTGACGTTTTACGTTTCTTTTGTCCGTCGGGTACTGATTTTTGCCTTGGCTGCGAGTAGTTTGAATTTGATTCTGGGTTATGGCGGAATGGTGGCGTTAGGGCATGCTGCCTTTTTTGGTGCAGGCGCTTATGTCGTAGCGATGCTGTCCGTAGAAGGCGTCTCAAACGCACTGATTGCCTGGCCTGTTGCCATCCTGGTAACCGCTTTACTCGCGTTGTTTGTGGGGATCGTATCGTTGCGGACACGAGGCGTGTATTTCATCATGATCACACTGGCGTTTGCACAGATGGTTTATTACATTTTCATTTCCTTGCGTAAATATGGTGGTGAGGATGGTGTGAATCTTTCCTCTCATTCAAAATTGCCGTGGATTGATTTGGCCGATGACAATTCTTTTTATTACTTTGTCCTGGTTGTGGTGCTCGCGAGCCTCTGGGTCATGAATCGATTCGTACAGGCACGCTTTGGCCAGGCCCTGCAAGGCATTCGTGAAAATGAATCTCGCATGGAGGCGATGGGCTATCCAGTTTTGCGCATTAAGTTGCTTGCTTTTGTCATCGCCGCTTGTTTTGCTGCACTGGCTGGAATATTGCTCGCGAATCACAATCTGTTTGTTTCGCCCAGTCTGATGCACTGGACCGAGTCAGCCAATCTGATCATCATGGTGATCGTCGGTGGTATGGGACTCAGGTATGGTGGTCTGGTGGGGGCTGCGGTCATGCTCACACTTGAGGAGTTTTTACGTCTCTATACCGATTACTGGCATATGCCTCTGGGCGTGCTCTTGCTTGCGATCGTCTTACTTGCGCCACACGGTTTGGCAGGTCTGTGGAATTCGGCTGCAGCCAAGGCGGTTAAATGAAACCTGTCCTGGTTGTCGATCAGCTAGTGAAACATTTCGGAGCGCTGGTTGCCACCGATCATGTCAGCCTTGAAATCAGGGCTGGCGAGATACACGCGTTGATCGGTCCGAACGGTGCAGGCAAGTCTACCCTGATTCATTTGTTGTCCGGCACGATGCAAAATGATGGCGGCACTATTTACCTAAATGGTCATGAGATCACGCAGACCTCGGCGCATCAGCGCGTTGCCGCGGGTTTGTCGCGCTCCTACCAGATCACTAATATTTTTAAAAACCTGAGTGTTCTGGATAACCTATTGCTGGCTGTCCAGGCGCACGCGGGTAGTAGCTTTCGTTTTTGGTCGCCCAGACAAAATGATGATGTTCTTTTAGACGCAGCCCATGCGCTTGCAGAGCAATGTTCGATCGATAAAGGTTTGTGGTCTCGGCCTGCGGGAACATTGCCGCATGGTGACCAGCGCAAAATAGAATTTGCCCTGGCACTTGCGGCCAATCCCTCGGTGCTGTTGCTCGATGAGCCGATGGCTGGAATGGGGCCCGAGGAAACCTTGCGCCTGACCGAGATGATTGAGTCCATGCGTGGCCGCATGAGCATGGTATTGGTCGAGCACGATATGGAGGCGGTCTTCCGTCTGGCTGATCGTATTTCCGTACTGGTCTATGGCCGCATCATCGCGACAGGAACCCCTGAGCAAATCCGTGCGAATCCCGAAGTCCGACAGGCTTATCTCGGAGCAGAAGCATGATGCTGCGCGCACAACACCTCTCGAGCGGTTACGGTATGAGCCAGGTGTTGTTTGATGTGTCGTTTGAAATTGCGGCCGGTGAGGTCGTTACCTTGTTGGGACGTAACGGCATGGGCAAGACCACCCTGGTGCGCACACTGTTTGGCGAGTTGGCTCTTAAGCAACCTCAGACTGACACGCCTGCCTGTGTGCTCGATTTCATGGGGCAAAGCGTGGCAGGTTGGTCGCCTGACCGAATCGCCCGGCTAGGGATGGCAATCGTGCCAGAGGGGCGCCAGTGTTTTCCAAATCTTTCTGTGCGTGAACATCTCACGGCGTTTGCTGCGCGGCGTAATTCCAGTGCCAGCGAGCATTGGGATGCAGAAAAAGTCTTTGCGCTGTTTCCCCGGTTGCGCGAGCGTGCACATCACATGGGTAATCAGCTCTCAGGGGGCGAGCAGCAGATGCTGGCGATTGGTCGTGCGCTCGTGACCAATCCGCGCCTGTTAATACTGGATGAAGCAACCGAAGGTCTGGCGCCGCTTATTCGTGAGGAAATCTGGCAATGTCTGGACAGACTGCGCCATAGCGGTCAGACTATTTTGGTGATCGACAAATATGTCGAGCGACTGATCCAACTCGCTGACCGGCATCTTATTCTCGAGCGCGGTCGGGTTGTGTGGGAGGGTAGCTCCAGAGCGCTCGATGCGGATCGTGCACTCTGGACCCGTTACCTCGGGGTGTGAGTCAGTTGCCCGAGGTTTAGCCGCGTTTTAGCCCTTCGCCAGTTTCGCAAATACTCTGTCTGCCGCTTCGATCGTTGCTGCGATCACGCTGTCATCATGGGTTGCCGATACAAAGCCGGCCTCGTAAGCTGAGGGAGCGAAATAAACACCTTCATCGAGCATGGCATGGAAAAAGACTTTGAACATATCGATATTGCTTGCTGAGACTTCGGCCAGTGTCGTCGGCACGGTATTTGAGAAATACACGCCAAACATGCCGCCCACACAGTCACCACTGAAAGCGATGCCGTGTTTATGCGCAGCCGCCACCAGGCCATCGACCAGTTTGCGCGTGCGTGCGCTCAGATCCTCATAGAATCCAGGTGCCGCGAGTAACTTGAGCGTGGTGATCCCGGCTGCCACCGCAACTGGATTGCCAGACAAAGTCCCTGCCTGATAAACGCCACCAAGGGGGGCGATATTGGCCATCACTTCTTTGCTGCCACCAAAGGCACCAATCGGCATGCCGCCACCAATCACCTTCGCCAGTGTGGTGATGTCAGGCTTGATGCCGGTCAGTCCTTGCACACCCTGAGGTCCGACGCGAAAGCCGGTCATGACTTCATCAAAAATCAATAATGCACCGTGTGCAGTACATTCGCTGCGCAGCACCTCCAGAAAACCTGGAATAGGTTTGATCAGATTCATATTGCCCGCGACAGGCTCGACGATGATGCAGGCGATTTCCTTGCCATGTTCGGCGAAGGCGGCACGTACACCTTCGATGTCGTTGTAGTCGAGCACGATGGTATGCGCGACAAACTCAGGTGGTACACCGGCTGAAGTGGGGTTGCCGAACGTCAGCAATCCAGAGCCTGCTTTAACCAGCAAGCTATCGGCATGGCCGTGATAACAGCCTTCGAATTTGATGATCTTGTTGCGACCGGTCGCACCACGCGCCAGACGGATGGCTGTCATGGTGGCTTCGGTGCCGGAGCTCACCAGACGCACCTGCTCAATCGAGGGCATGCGTTCGATCAGCATTTCAGCGATGATGATTTCTGCCTCGGTGGGCGCACCATAGGATAATCCGTGAACCGCGGCTTCCTGCACGGCACGAACCACCTCTGGGTGGGCGTGTCCAAGAATGGCCGGTCCCCAGGAGCCGATGTAATCGATATAGCGTTTGTCGTCAGCATCCCAGAAATAGGGGCCAAGCGCGCGGGCGACAAAGCGGGGGGTGCCGCCTACCGAACGAAAGGCGCGAACAGGGGAGTTAACGCCGCCTGGGATGCTACGGCTGGCACGGGCAAAAAGTTCAACGTTACGGGACATTCAAAAGCTCCGTTTTGGACTGGAGAAAATCAGTTGATTGAAATGGAATTAGACAACGCACGGGCGGTGGATTCTATGTCGTCAGCAAGAAATAATCCGCCAACGACTGCAATCGAATCTGCGCCTGCTTTAAAAATCTGTTGGGCATTACTCGTATCGATTCCTCCGATCGCAACAACCGCGGGACGAGGAGCAGGTTGACGCAGACAAATTTCGCGACCCGTTGAAAGTACGGTAAGCGGCGCGGGGGGTGCGAGGGGTTTTGTTCTGGAGGCAAACATTGCGCCAAACGCGATGTAGGCAACGTCGCAAGCAATAAAACTTTCCGCACGCGCAGGATCTGCATAGCACGATACGCCGATCAGCATGTCTGGGCCGATCTGTTCGCGCACGTAAGCGGGGTCATCATCATCGCGTCCAAGGTGCACGCCATCGGCACCAATTTGTTTCGCCAGACGCCAGTCGTCATTGATCAAAAAAATAATATTTAATTCTGTGCAAATTTCACGCATCCGGAGGGCAAGTTTGAGACGCAATGCGGAGTCGGCTGTTTTGTGGCGTAACTGCAGTGCACGCATACCCCCTCGGGCGGCGGCACGCACGGCGTCTTCCAGGCGAACGGCATCGTCCCACTCAGGTGAGACCCCATACAGTCCCGCAGGAAATTTCAGCTGAGTCGCCATATCAATTTTCGCCTGTAACCGGCATGCGACGCGCGATGCGTTGTCCCATCCCTGGTTGAAATGATTGCGACAATGCTAGTTCTGCGTGCGAACAGGCTAATTCCGCCGCTTCAGGGACCGATAAGCCACGCGCAAGCAGTGTCGCGAGTGCAGCAGCAACCAGCCCGCCTGCATCGCGCACGCGCTCGGCTGGGGCATGCCAGGGCCAGGAGAGGGTTTCATTTTCTGGTCCGACCAGAATGTTCACCCGGTGTCCGGGACGCTGCGGGCTGCCGGTGACGAGCACCCAGTTCGCACCGATTGCTTGCAAGGCCTGAGGGCCTGCGGTCTGACCGGCCGCCTCCAGTACTTCTTCAGTAATCCACTGGGTGAGACGTTTGGCTTCAACAACCACGACAAGTGCCTGGGGCACGAGTAGTTCGAGGGTTGCGCCCACCAGGTCCTCGACTTCATCCTCCTCTGGGTCCTGCTCGGAGTTCAGTTCTTGTAAACCAAGATGCAGGACCAGTGGGACTTCACTGTAGTCCGCAGCAATCTGGGCGACCGCGCTAACTGCCTCGGTCGAGGAGAGCGAGCCGACTTTGATTGACTGGACTGGGATGTCTTCCAGGACACAGCGCGCCTGATCATCGATTTGCTCAGCGGCGCAGGGGTGTACTGTCTCGGTTTTCGCACTGTCCTGTGTGGTAATTGCCGTGAGCGTAGACAGGGCGTGGCCACCTAGCGCCGCACAGGTGACGGCATCAGCGGGCAGTCCATCGGACCCGGTTGGGTCAAACGGGCCAAAAACTAGCGTGATAGGTAAAGAATAATTTGGCACTGAATGGGGTTCCGCAAGCTGTGAACAGTTGTCCGAAGAGTGATAAATATCAAAAAAACACAGATCTTTCGGCAAGCACGTGTTGGTTTGGTTAACATTGACCCCATTGTAAGAGATGACCTGAGTTTATCCGTCTATTGCGGCTAATAAAGGCTTTTAATAAAGAGAGAGCTATGCGTACCTGGATGTGTCTGATTTGCGGTTGGATTTACGAAGAAGAGCTGGGCCTGCCAGAAGAAGGCATCGCACCAGGGACCAAATGGGAAGATGTACCGCCTAACTGGGTATGCCCAGAGTGTGGCGCGCGTAAAGAAGACTTTGAAATGATGGAAATTTGATTGTCAGGCTTAATCAGGACTGCGCATGACTGCTGAGACGAAAGACGCCGATGCTGTGATTGACCTGTCTAATCAGTTTTTGATGGCGATGCCCGGGATGGTGGGCGGCAATCTTGCGGGTACAGTCATCTATGTCTGTGAACACAGCCCCAAAGGCGCGCTGGGGCTGGTGATCAACCGTCCGACAGATCTAACGGTCGAAAGCTTGCTTGAAAAGATCGATTTAAAGTTAGAAATCAAGCCGGCAAAGGATTCTTTGGTTTTTTTTGGTGGACCTGTACAGACCGATCGTGGCTTTGTACTGCACGCCCCCGCACGTGAATACAGTTCAAGCATTAAGTTCGATGGGATGGCGCTGACGACCTCGCGTGATGTACTTGAGGATGTCGCGGGTGGCCATGGTCCTGAAAATATTCTCGTCACGCTGGGGTATGCCGGCTGGGGGGCGGGTCAGCTCGAGAACGAGCTGGCACAGAATGCCTGGTTAAGCGTTGCTTGCGATACCAAAATTATTTTCGGTATTCCTCCTGAAGAGCGTTATGACGCTGCGCTCAAGCTACTTGGAATTGATCCGGTGATGCTGACGGGTGATGCCGGGCATGCATGAAGAAACCCTTCTCGCCTTTGACTACGGTGAAAAAAAACTTGGTGTGGCGATCGGGAATTCTTTACTCAGGCAATCCAGACCTCTGGATATTATTCTTGAGCTCACCCGGGTCGCCCGTTTTGCCCGTATTGCGGCACTCATCGATACCTGGAAACCCGAGCGAATTGTGGTGGGGCTAGCGCTTGAATCGGATGGCTCCGAACACTATCCTGCTGGGCATTGTCGTCGGTTTGCACGCCAGATTGAAGGGCGTTTCGGGATCCCTGTTGTTCTTGTCGATGAGAGGGGCTCGAGCGTCGAGGCCCAGAAATTCACCGGAAATAACCCCGATGATGCGCACGCAGCGGCTATTATTCTGCAACGATACTTTGACGCATTACCTTAAAGAGCGCTATGGCCCAATTACCCCCACTTTACACACCGGAACAGCTGCCCGATGCGGAAACGCTTTACGCGAATTTGCTCACTGCAGTACGTCATGAAATTCAGACCTTGCCGATCCAGCAAGTGCATCTGGTTGGCATTCACTCGGGCGGAGCCTGGCTCGCACAAAGACTGCATCGTGATCTGAAACTGGTACAGCCTTTTGGCACCCTGGATATCAGCTTTTATCGAGATGATTTCGACAGGATTGGTTTGCACGCACAGGTGATGCCCTCAGAGATCAATTTCCCCGTATCCGGCAAGCATCTGATTCTGGTCGATGATGTGCTCTACACCGGACGTACAATTCGCGCAGCCATGAATGAGCTGTTTGATTATGGTCGTCCTGCCTCAATCCGCTTAGCTGTGCTGGTTGACCGTGGCGGGCGAGAGCTGCCGATCAGCGCGGCTGCTGTGGGAGGCTGTGTAGAACCTGCACCCCAGGGCAGCCTGGTGTTGTCGCAGACAGAGGCCGGAGGTTTGGTACTCACCGTTGAATCTGAGGAAAATTAATGCGTAATCCACAACTCAACCGGCACGGCGAGCTGACCCATCTGATTACTACAGAAGGCCTGCCACGCAGTATCTTGACGCACATTCTGGATACGGCTGAAACTTTTGTACCACTCGCCGATCGCGATGTAAAAAAAGTCCCTCTGTTGCGGGGTAAAAGCGTATTCAACCTGTTTTTTGAAAATTCGACGCGTACGCGTACGACCTTTGAGATCGCGGCTAAACGCCTGTCGGCTGACGTTTTTAATCTCAACATCAATGTTTCGTCTGCAGCCAAAGGCGAAAGCCTGCTCGATACCATTGCTAACCTGTCAGCGATGCAGGCTGATTTGTTTGTCGTGCGCCATGAAGCCAGTGGTGCGCCGTATCTGATTGCTCAGCACGTCGCCCCGCACGTTCATGTGATCAATGCTGGCGATGGTCGCCATGCGCATCCGACACAGGCCTTGCTGGATATGTACACGATCCGGCATTTCAAAAAAGATTTTTCAAATCTGACTGTTGCGGTCGTGGGCGATATCCTGCATTCGCGCGTGGCGCGCTCCAATATTCATGCCTTGACTACGCTGGGAGTCGCTGAGGTGCGTGCGATTGGCCCACTTACCTTGTTGCCTAGCGGTCTGGAACAAATGGGCGTGCGCGTATTTACTGACATGAACGAAGGTCTGAAGGATGTCGATGTCATCATCATGCTGCGCTTACAAAACGAACGGATGCGTGGCGCTTTATTACCTTCCTCGCACGAATACTTTAAACACTACGGCCTGACAGAAGAAAAACTCGCCCTCGCCAAGTCCGATTGCATCGTCATGCATCCTGGGCCGATGAACCGTGGCGTTGAAATTGCCTCCTCGGTAGCCGATGGTAAACAGTCTGTGATTCTGAATCAGGTGACTTTCGGAATCGCGGTTCGCATGGCAGTCATGAGTATTGTCGCAGGGGCCTCAGCATGAATCTGGAAATTAAAAATGGCCGTTTGATTGATCCCGCCAACGGTGTGGATCGGATTGCAACACTTTATATCGCCGAGGGAAAAATCGCAGCCTTCGACATTGCGCCTGCGAATTTTAAAGTCGAGCGCTCGATTGATGCTGCCGGCAAACTTGTGATTCCAGGGCTTGTTGATTTGGCGGCACGATTGCGTGAACCAGGCTTTGAGCACCGTGGCACGCTTGAGTCTGAGTTACGCGCAGCACTTGCCGGCGGTATTACCAGCCTTGTGTTGCCACCTGATACGGACCCAACGCTTGATGAGCCCGGCCTAGTCGAAATGCTTAAGCAACGGGCCCGACAGCTCGATCAGGTCAACCTGTATCCGTTAGGCGCAATGACCGTAGGCTTAAAGGGCGAGGTCATTACTGAAATGGCTGAGCTCACTGAAGCGGGTTGCATTGCCTTTTCGCAGGCCGATACGCCCGTACTTGATACCAACGTTGTACTGCGCGCCATGCAGTATGCACGGACTTTTGATTATGCCTTATGGTTGCGCGCGCAGGATCCCTGGATGTCGCGCGGAGGCGTGGCGGCAAGCGGTGCCTACGCATCACGGCTAGGCTTGTCTGGCGTGCCTGTGCAGGCCGAGACGATCGCTATTCATACCTTGCTCGAGTTGCAACGCACCTCTGGTGCGCGCTTGCATTTGTGCCGGTTGTCTTCAGCCGCAGGCATCGAGCTCGTGCGCGCAGCCAAACGCGAAGGACTTCCTGTGACCTGTGATGTCTCGGCGAATCACGTACATCTGACGGATGTGGATATCGGTTATTACGATAGTAATTTCCGACTCGATCCGCCGCTTCGTGGTCAGCGCGATCGAGACGCCATTCGTGCGGCACTCGCTGACGGAACGATCGATGCGGTGTGCTCGGATCACACGCCTGTTGATGATGATGACAAAATGATGCCCTTTGCCGAGGCCGAGCCTGGCGCGACTGGGCTTGAGTTGTTGCTTTCGCTCACCTTGAAATGGGCGCAAGATGCTCGCGTGCCTTTGCTCGAGGCGATCGCGCGGATTACGAGTGATCCGGCGCGCATCGTCTGCGCATCCTCTGCGGCGGTCCCCGCCTGTGGGCAACTCGGGATTGGCGATGCTGCGGATATCTGTATCGTTGATCCAGAGGCCAGCTGGCAGGTTAGGCGCGAAGCGCTTCTGAGCCAGAGCCAGCACACCCCCTTCCTGAATATGGAGTTGCCAGGCCGGGTGATGGCTACGATCGTACGCGGTCGCGTGGCTTGGGAGCCCTCTGCTTAATGCGCGCGCTGCGTTTTCTGATTCGAGCGTGCTTGGCGCTCGTTTGGGTGATCGCGGGTCTGTTGCATATCGGACTGATCTTTCCCTTACTGGGATTGTCTGGCAGATTATTTTCAAAAAAATACTGGTCAGCGGTGTTGCTCAAGATTTGTGGTGTGAAGGTCACGCAGCTTGGTATCCCGACTGCTGAGGGGCCAGTATTGTTCGTGGTCAATCACGTATCCTGGCTCGATATTTTCATTCTCAATTGCACGCGCGCGACCGCTTTTATTGCCAAAAGTGAAATCCGACATTGGCCGCTGATTGGCTGGCTGGCCAACGGTGCAGACACAATTTTTATTGAACGTGCTTCCAGACACGCTGTCCATCAGGTGGGCGAGTCGATGAAAACACATTTTGCCCAAGCGCAGGCGGTCGGTTTGTTTCCCGAAGGAACCACCTCGACTGGTTATACATTGCTGCCGTTCTATGCGAATTTGTTTGAGCCTGCGCGTAAATCCGGGGCGATTATTCAGCCGGTTGTGCTGAAGTATTTTCACCACGGCCGCCGCAGTGATTTTGCGGCCTTTGTGGGCGAGCAGACACTTTTACACAACATGTGGTGTGTGCTGGGGGGAACAGGGACCTCGATTGAAATGATTTTTTTACCACCGATCTGGAATGGACAGGGAGAGCCCCCTGTGCGCGCCGAACTCAGCCGTTCGGCGCATCAGGTGATGGCGCAGTCACTCGAGTCTTGAACGTATATCCAAGATATCCTGCTTAACAGTCCTGACATTTGGGATGGGCGCGTAAGCGGGGATAAACACCCAGTGCGTTGCTCGCATAAATTTGCTTCTTTTGCGATGCATCCGCTGATGTTGAGGCATCGATATAGCGTTTGGTGTCATCAAAATAAAAATTCGTCAGTGGGTCGATTCCTTGCACCGCACCGACGGTTTCTGAAGCAAACAATACATTTTTTGTGGGGACGACTTTAAGCAATAAGTCGATACCTGGCTGATGATAAACGCACGTATCAAAAAAGACGTTGTCTAAGATTTTTTCTTCAAGCTTTAAACCCATATCCAGAGCAATACCGCGATAGCGACCCCAGTGATAGGGCGCTGCGCCACCGCCATGGGGGATGATGAATTTGAGGCTCGGAAAATCCTTAAAAATATCCGAAGTCAGAAACTGTACAAAGGCAGTCGTGTCGCCGTTGATATAGTGTGTGGCAACCGCAGGATTGAAGTGCGGATTGCACGAACCACTGACATGGATCATTGCGGGGATATTGAGCTCCACCATTTTTTCATACAGTGGATACCACCATTTTTTATCCCACAGCGGTGGATCCGACCACCTTCCACCTGAAGGATCGGGGTTCAGGTTTGCACCGATAAAGCCAAACTCATTGATACAGCGGTCGAGCTCTTCGAATACGCGTGCGCCAGGTGCAACACCCGGTGCTTGTGGGAGCTGGCATACCCCGACAAAGGCGTCAGGGAACATCTGGACTGCGCGGTGAATCAGTTCATTACAGTAACGTGCCCAGACTACGTTGGTCTCTTCGTTGCCAGTGTGATGATCCATTCCCACCGCGCGAGGAGAAAAAATAGTCAGATCAATGCCACGCTCACGCATGATGCGTAATTGGTTCTCACTAATGCCTCGACGGATTTCTTCGTCGCTGACGGGAGGTGGTGTAAGCGTTGGCGTGATTCCGGTGCGATTAAATTCTGCGATCTGATCGGTGCGAAATTTAGCAACCTGTGGCGGGGTAGTGGTGAAATGGCCGTGACAGTCAATGATCATGATGCGTTATCTGTAAATGTTGAGCGGATGACAGGGCTGAAGCACTCAGGCTGAGAAGTCGAGTTTAAATTCTGAAAGAAATTTTTTCATGAATATGGCTTCATCACTGATAAATTTATCTGTTTCTGGAATCGACCAGTTCAAGGGTTCAAGACCATTTTTCCGGAGTTTTTCAGAAATAGCAGGGCTACTGACAACTTTATTAATACTGTTGTGCAAGCTGGTGATTGTTGCTTCTGGGGTGGTGGCTTGTGCAAAGACGCCGATCCAGGAAGGGACTGAGGAGCCTTTAAATACCTCGACCAAGGAGGGCGTGCCAGGCAAGCTAGCGATTGTTTTGGGTTGTGCGATAGCGATCCAGCGTAGCTTCCCGCTTGCCACCATCGCGCCTCCTACAGGGATCGTGGTGAACACAGCATCCAGGTGCCCACCTGCTGCATCAGCAATCATGGGTGCGCCCCCTTTGTAGGGAACCATATTCAGATTCAGTTGCGCGGATCGTTCAAGTAGCAGTGCAGCCAGATGGTGAGGACTACCAATCCCTGCAAGCCCTACGCGCAAAGGTGTTGGCGAATTTTTAGCTTTTGCCAGGAACTCAGGCAGCGTCTTGACTCCCAATTGCTCGGTGACAGCCAGCACCAAAATCATATCGGCAAATGCGGCGACCGGTTTCAGATCCTTAAGCGGGTCCACAGCCTTTGAAGATAGTTGCGGTACAAAGGGATTGGTTGTCAGTGTTGAGTTAGCAAAGACACCGAATACGCCCGCGTCACCAGGTTGGCGAGCGACATATTCGCACGCGATATTGCTCGCTGCACCGGGTTTGTTTTCAACGATAAACGTTGCACCTGTTTCCTGACCCAGTCCTTCGGCGATAGTGCGCGCTGCGAAATCTACCACACCACCTGCCGGATAGCCCACTACAAACCGGAATTGTTTGCCAGCCCATTGTTGAGCGAAACTTGAAGGTGTCATTGCTGCTGCAACCGCCGCGACTAGCGAGGTCAGAATTTGTCTGCGATCCATCTCGTCTCCATTGGATATTTTATTTATTTATTGTTGTATTGATTGTGCCACGGTCTGGCAGTTGTTTCCTACAGATTTGTTTGATCGCGATTTGTTGCCTACACTGCTGGGCTATTGTTTGTTACAACGCGCCCTGACTGGATGAAACGACATGGATCCGAAGATAAATACCCCGACGCTGGAGTGGATTGCGGCTTACGAATCGCGTGCAAGACGTCATGTGGTGCAAGTCGGTGATTACGAGGTGGTGTGGAGGCAATTCGGTCAGGGTGAGCCCCTGGCGCTCTTTCACGGTGGCCATGGCAGCTGGTTGCACTGGGCACGCAATATCGATGCCCTGGCTGAAAAATACTCACTCTGGTTGCCTAATCTACCTGGGTATGGTGATTCCAGTACTCCGCAATTTGAAGATTTCACGAGTTTGATCGATGTGACGCTCGGGAGTATGGATCAGTTGTTCGGCTCAGCATGTGCGATCAATTTGTGTGGATTTTCTTTTGGGGGGTTGGTGGCCGCTAACCTTGCTGCAAGACGTCCTGCCGTTAAAAAACTCGCATTATTAGGACCCGGTGGACATGGTGGTCCCAGACGCCCACGCGGTAAGCTGCAGAACTGGAAAATCGCAGAGTCCGATGCGAAAGTGATTGAGGCGATGCGTCACAATCTGTGGGTCCATATGCTTTACGCAGACGAGCAGATTGACCCGTTAGCCGTCGGCATTCATACGGATTCGTGCGTCAAGACGCGCTATCGCAGTCGTGGTCATTCATTTAAGGGCGACTTGAATCAGGCACTTGATCTATACCAGGGCGAGATTTTATTTGCCTGGGGCGAGCATGATGTCACGGCAACACCAGAGGTGCTTATTCAGACGCTCGTGCAGACCCGCCCAGCAAGGGAACATCTGATCGTCCGTGATGCCGGACACTGGGTGCAATACGAAGCCGCAGAGGCCATTAATCAAGTATTGATCGAGTGGTTTAGTCGTGGTCAAAAGGGTTGAGACTTTGTTGGCAGGCGATTTGTATAACACGGCGATCCTGCATGCGCACTGCCGTTAATTGACCGCCCCAGACGCAACCCGTATCCAGACAGATCGCGTCAGAGCGCACCAGCAGCCCGAGAGTCGACCAGTGCCCAAACACCACCGTGACATCGCGCGTTGCACGATCAGGCACATCAAACCAGGGCATTAGTCCATCGTCACGAACGCCAGGCTCGCCTTTGACCGGTAAGGCCATCCGGCCTTTAGTCGTACAAAGACGCATGCGCGTCATGGCGTTGACGATGACGCGAAAGCGTTTGGCACCCGTGTGATCTTCTTTCCAGTGATCGGGTTCATTGCCATACATTTTTTCAAGTGCTTTTTGCCAGTTGTTGCCACGCAAAGCGACTTCTACTTCGTTAGCGAGTTGGAGTGTTTTCGTGACATCCCACTTCGGCAATACACCTGCATGGACGAGTAAATGTCCCGCTTCGTAATGGGCGAGGGGACGCCAGCGCAGCCAGTCAATGATTTCTTGTGCGTCGGGTGCTTCAAGCACCTCGAGCAAGGTATCATTTTTACCCAACCGCCTGACGCCTGCCGCCACGGCCAGAAGATGCAAGTCGTGATTGCCAAGAATCGCTACGCTACGTTCCTCTAGTGCCATCAGGCGTCGGAGTGAGGCCAGGGATTGTGGACCTCGATTCACTAAGTCGCCAGCAAACCAGAACCGCGCGTAGGGCTCTTGCGCAATTTCAGGGTGTTGCAGTAATTCGTCCAAAGAACCGCAGCAACCTTGTATATCTCCGACCATCCAGATGCTGGGCATGCTCATATCGGCGATTTGCCCCAGAACAGAAAGCTTTTGTTACTTGCAGCGATCGCATTACGGTTTTCCATCAGCCAGACGCAACCCAGCGCAATCAGCATGGCGCTGATATTGGGTAGCAGAGCAGTCACAACAGGCGGCCATTTGTAAAGTAGCCCGACGTTTAATGCGAGCTGATTGATCATGAAAAAACCTGTACCCATCAAAATACCGATAAATACCTTTGCACCGACGCCCCCTCGGCGTGTCTGCATAAAACTGATTGGCGCAGCAATAGTGAGCATGACAATGAGGGTAAAGGGATAGGCGAGCTTGCGCCAGACCGCGACCACTTGTCGATCCGATTGCAACTGATTTTTATTGAGGTAGTCAATATAGTCACGCAGGGCAATCATGGACATGCGTTCGGGAGTCAGGATTCTTGCAACCAGACGTTCTGCAGTGAGTGTTGTCTCGATGGTACGTTCTGGCAGTTTTTGCACCATCATCAATGGGCCGTCTGTCACGTTTGCATCGGCAAGCGCGTGTTTAGCTGCCAGGGATATTTTGTTTTCCGTGACGTTTTTCATCACCAGTTTGCCGTCGATAAAGCGTCCTGCATCAGCCTGTGACATTGAGACGAGGGTCACGCCATCTGAATATTCATACATGCGTAAATTTGCAACATTACCGGAGGCTTGAAGTTTGCCGATATTGATGACGCGCATCCCACCCGTTGGCGTAGGCTCTTTAAACCAGTAGCCTGTAGCAAGCATGCCGCCTTCGACCTTGCCCCGAAGAAGCAGATTGGCTTCGCTACTTTTAGTTTCAGCGTAGGGCGTAAGAAATTCCGACAGTAAAAGTGCTCCGGCGATAATCGGGATGGCAATTGTCCAGAGCATTCTGAGCAAACCCATGCCGCTGACGCCAGACACTCGGAAAATAACGAGCTCATTGCGCTGGGCCAGGCCTGCCAGGGCGAGAATGGCGCCAATCAGCAGTCCTATAGGCAACAGATCGTAGAGTCGGGTAGGCATTGACAGGATCTGCAGATAAAACAGAGCGGTCAGAGGAAATTTTTCACCGACCGTGTCGAGCTCGTCGACTAAAGTAAAAAATGTGAACAACCCAAGCAGTGCAATCAGCACAACGGAGGTTGAACGGAAAATTTCACGGGCGATATATCTTCGAGCGGTACGCATAGTTAACAGTGTAATGCCATCATCGCTCTTTAAGTGATGCTTGCATCGAGTTCTGCTCGAATGGCGTGCAACACGGGAGCCATGTCGGGTCGTACACCATGCCAGAGATAAAAACTTTCAGCCGCTTGTCCGACCAGCATGCCTAGTCCGTCACTTGTTGCCTGCGCCCCATCTGCCTGGGCTTGCCGCATGAAAGGGGTCGGTAAGGCGCCATACATCATGTCGTAGGCCAGCGCACCTGTTGCATACAGGCCTTCAGGAACCTGCGGCGCGGTATCACCCAAGCTACTGGAGCTTGCGTTGATGACAACATCCCAGCCACCCGGCTGTTTTGCGTCGGCTAAACCACCAGTAGAAATTTGCTGCCCTGAATCTGGATAAGCCTCTTGCCAGGCATCCAGGAGCGCGTGTGCACGTGCTTCGGTGCGATTGACTATTCGCAACTGCGCACAACCAGTCTCAAGCAAGGGCCCCAAGACCCCACGTGCAGCCCCGCCTGCACCGATCAGTAGGATTCGGGCGCCTTTGCAAATGACGCCAAGTCTTGCTAGGTCACTGACTAGCCCCACACCGTCTGTATTGCAGCCATGTAAGGAATTATTTTGCATCCATAGGGTGTTGACCGCCTGAGCAAGCTTGGCTCTGGGACTCAAGTGCTCGCAGGCTAATTGCCAGGCAAGTTGTTTGAAGGGGACCGTGACATTGAGGCCAGACCCGCCTTGCGAAAAAAAATGACGGACGGTTGATTCAAACTGATCAATCGGTGCCTCCAGCCTTTCATATTGCAAACTGATGCCAGTTTGTTGTGCGAAGAGGTGATGAATAGAAGGGGATCGGCTGTGTTTGACAGGGTTGCCAATCACTGCGAAATGGGTGGTTTGCATTGTTTGATCGATTTGAGAGGCGGTTGGGTTCATGGTCCCCGCGTTTGCAGGACGCCGTTGAGGAAGTGCCAGGTTCTAGTGAGCACGAGCTGATCGATTTCCTTGGCCATATCTGGAGGAAAAGGAGCAAATGGTGACGATAACTGTGCGATACGAAGGACTGCCTGGTTCAGAACTGTCTGATCCGAAGGACGATCAATGGTGATGTCAGAGATTGTGCCGTTGCTGCGAATGGTCAGCGTAGCCTGAACTTTTCCATAGAGTGTTTTGCCAGAGCTGCGTGGGTAGTGTTGCGCACCAATCTGCTCGACCCGCTCCCTCCACTGATCAATGTAGGGGGCGTAACGCATGGCCAAGGTTGAAGGTGCGTCAAAATGCTTGCGTGGGCGCTGGTTGTAATCTTGAACCTGGCGGGAAACGATAGCGAGCGTTGAATTTTGCAACACGCTCTCCCGATCCAGCTCGTCAAGACCTGGCGCCTGGCTATCTTTCATAAAATAGGGTGATGAGCGCGCGAGTGCGACAGTCTCGGCAGCCTGCATGCGTGTCAGCAGTTGTTGTTGTTCAGACTCGAGCTGCATTTGCTTTTTGGTCAGTGACTCAATTTCTACCCGAGCCCCTGTATCGCCTGTGCGCGGCAAAGCCTGCGAAGCATTGCTCAGCTCGGCTTGCCCACCACCATCCATATTGTGCTGTGCGAGCAGGCGGGCCTGCACAGGCGAGAGTTCGGTAGCAGCATTGACCATCACGACCTCGAGGGTTTGTGCTGCTTTAGGAGCGTTTGAGAGATCGCTGCGCTGCCATCCCAATATTGCCAAATGAAATAAAATTGACAAACCAATCGCCCAGCGTAAAAAACGCTGTTCGGATTGACGCCAAATTTCGTCGGACGTCATCAGCAAAGGATCGTTGGGCATCGACACGCAGAGGAACTCAATTTTCAGTTTCGGTACTTTCAGAATTATCCGCAATTTCTGAACAAGTTTGCTCAATGTTCGTCGTATCAAAGCTCGAAATCATTGTGCAGTCAAGCTCGAGATTGAGCTCATCAAAGCCCATCACTTTTAATTCAATCTGTTGTCCGCGATCCAGGCTGGGTAGCCCTGAAATCCTTGTGACCAGTGGGGCATGACTCAAGCGAACCAGATCCTCTTTCAGGACCGTTGCGTGACAAACGCTCACGGATTGCTGTTGCAACCATCGCAGGCACCAGTAACGTTCCATGCTGTTTTGAAAGTCATTCCACGCGGTGTACTGTGCTTCAAAACCACCGATGATGGCAAACAAATCCGCATCTTTCGGTTTGAAGGGGGCAACCAGCGGCGCAGAAACTCCATGCGTGATCGCAGCAATGAGTTGCCATTGATTGACCAGGTCTACATAACGGCGCAGAGGCGAGGTGCACCACGCGTATTGTGCAACGCCAATCGCTTCATGCGGCAGCGCATGGGTACTCATACGCACGCGCCCTGTTTGTTGCGAACGATAAATTCCCGGCACCCCATGAGACGCCAGTAAGCCGCCCCACGTGCTGTTAGCCAGAATCATGTATTCCGCGACCAGACGGTCAAGCGGAGCATTGCGCTGTCTGGGCAGGATGCGAACCGGACTGTCCGGGTTGTCGGCAGGGCCATCGAGATAAAAACTGTACTCAACCCGGTTGTTGTTTTCAGGTTTGCCTCTGACGGCCTCTCGCTGCTTGGCAAGCTGGAGTGATAGTTTCCAGAGTGGTCGGATCCATTCGTTATAAGGTAAAACCTGGCTCGGATCGTCTAGCGCTGTTTCAGTGATATCGGCATCGAGCAAGTTGTGTCGTAGATTCTCAACGACCGCTACGCGTTCAAGTTTGCTCTCATGCGAGAGGATCTCTCCCGTTTCAGGATTTGCTGTCACATAAAGTGATAGTGCAGGGACGGCACAGCCTGCATCCAGCGAAAACGCGCTGATCACCTGGTCTGGCTGCATCGGAATTTTTTCACCTGGCGTATAGACCGTTGACATGCGCGCGCGCGCGAGTTTGTCGAGCTCGCTGTCGCGCGTGACTGCGAGCCCTGGTGCGGCAATATGTATCCCTACGCGGATATTGCCATCCGGCAGTACGCTAACTGAAAGTGCATCATCAATTTCTGTAGTTGAAATATCATCGATCGAGTAGGCTTGCACATCGGCAAGCGGCAAGTCTTGACCGTGTTCGCTCAAATCAACCGCAGGGAACTCTATTCCGCGCGGAAAGTGTGTCGCCAGAAACTTGCCTTTATGCAGTGCCAGTGCATGGGGCCAGGCACCCAGATCGAGCAGTAGTCTCTCCGGAGTTTTTTGCGTCTGCGCACAAGCTGTTTCAAGCGCTTTCCAGGCCTGTGAATTTTTATCTGGGCGCGTGACGAGTTGCATGGCGATCTCTGAGATACCACTAGGCAGTCTGCCTGCAATCATCTCGTCGGCCCAGCCCTGAATCTCTGCTGCAGCGCGCTGTTTTTTTTCTAAGGCAGCAAGGGCTGCGGTCAGAATTTCTGGCGGGGCGGCCCGATACCGTCCACGTCCCCGACGGTGAAAATATACGGGTGACGCGTGCAAGCGCAACAGCAGGGAGGTTTTTTCCAGGGTATCCGGTGGGTGTCCAAAATATTCGTTGCCGAGTGCGTCGACATCAAATTCATCTTTTGGCGCGAACTCCCACAGAAAGGGGACATCGATGCCCTCTGCGAGTTTTTCAGCTTGTTCAAACAACGCTTCTGGCGCAGGGCTCGAAAACGTAAAAATACAATTCGTGCGTTTGACCTTGCTGCGTTTTCCGGAGGCGGATTCGACTTGAATCGCAGCCTCCGTTTCGGTCATGATGTGGCCAGCTTTAAACGTGCCATCTTCTTCATACAAAACAAACATGCGTTATTCCGTTTAAGTCGTGAGCGGCCATCAGGCGGCAGTCGTGCCAAGCGCATCGAGCAGGCGGCGATGAATCCCACCAAACCCGCCATTGCTCATGACAAGGATGTGGTCCCCAGGTCTGGCTTTGAGAGCGATGGCCTCGACTAATTGATCCATCTCTTCACAGGCTTGTGCGCGATTCCCCAGATTTGCCAGCACCACAGCGGGATCCCACCCTAGCGCATGTTTGCCGCTGTGCTGACCAAAGCAGAAAATCAGGTCGGCGGGCTCAAGTGCCTCGGGCAGACGCGCTGCCATGGTGCCAAGTTTCATGGTGTTGGAGCGAGGCTCCAGTACGGCCAGAATGCGCGCTCGACCGACTTGCGCGCGCAGGCCGTCGAGGGTGGTGCGGATCGCTGTTGGGTGATGTGCGAAATCGTCGTATACAGTGATCTGGTTGACCGTACCCGTGATCTCCATCCGGCGTTTGACGCCAGTAAAAGAGCAGAGCGCTCGAATGCTGGTGGCGGCATCAACGCCCGCGTGCTGGGCCGCGACGATTGCAACCAGCGCGTTGTGTCGGTTGTGAGCACCCGTCAGCTTCCAGTGGATCTCACCCAGTCGCTGTTGCCCCAAATGAATGGAAAAGGTCTGGGGATCTTTTTCTTGCGTGTGCCAGCCGTCAGCTTGTCCGGTGCGTAAGATTTCTGACCAGCAGCCGCGCTTGAGCACGCGCTCAAGTGCTTCATCTGAACTGGGCACAATGACGCGACCGTTACCCGGGACCGTGCGCAGCAAATGATGAAACTGAGTTTCAATCGCACTTAAGTCAGGGAAAATATCGGCATGATCGTATTCAAGATTGTTCAGGATCGCGGTACGGGGACGGTAATGCACAAATTTTGAACGTTTATCAAAAAATGCGGTGTCGTACTCATCGGCCTCGATGACAAAAAAAGTAGAGGCTGGATTAAAACGCGCGGAGACCTGCAATCCAGGTGCCACGCCGCCAATCAGGAAATTTGGTTTGAGACCCGCATATTCAAGAATCCAGGCCAGCATGGAGCTGGTTGTGGTTTTGCCATGTGTGCCCGCGACCGCCAGCACGTGTTGGCCCTGAAGGATGTGTTCGCCTAGCCACTGGGGACCTGAAATATAGGGAGCTCCTTCGTTGAGAATGGCTTCCATGAGTGGGTTGCCGCGCGAAACAACGTTGCCGACTACAAACAGATCAGGCTTGAGTGCGAGTTGCTCCGGACCAAAGCCCTCGATGAGCTCAATCCCTTGCTCGGCGAGTTGGGTACTCATTGGCGGGTAGACGCCGGCGTCGCATCCCGTGACACGATGTCCGGCTGCTCGCGCGATCAACGCAAGTCCGCCCATAAAAGTGCCACAGATACCTAATATATGAAGGTGCATGAAAATCTCCTGTTTACATTGTAGAGTGAGATATGTAGGCGCAGAGATCAAGCCTGGGTGTTCAACCCACTCCAATGGCGCGGGACTCACGGTTATGATGGTGATCATGAAGAAAAGAACACTGATTCTGGGTGCGGGCGGTTTGGGTGCCATGGCTGCCACAGGCTGGTTTGCCTGGCGCGAATCGTCGCGCAAAGCACCGGCCGCGAATCGGGCTGCCTCGGTCCCGATGACTGCAAAGCCTGTCCTGAATCCTGCTGCGTTGCTTGAGGCGACACTGCCGGATCTGGAGGGGCGCGACATCGCATTCAGGGCTTATCTGGGTAAACCTATTGTGGTGAATTTCTGGGCAACCTGGTGCGCCCCTTGTGTTGAAGAGATGCCCGAGCTCAGTGCAATGGCGCAAGCCATGCCAAATATTCAATTTGTTGGTATCGGTATCGATACGGCAGATAAAATTCGTCAATTTGTAGCTAAAATACCTGTTTCCTATCCCTTGCTCGTTGCGGGGCACGCTGGAATTGCCCTCTTGAGAGAGCTGGGTAATACAACGGGAGGCTTGCCTTTTACCGTCATGTTCGATGCAAATGGCAGCATGATCGATACAGTACTCGGTCAGGTTCAGTCCGCTGATTTACATGAGCGTGTTCAGGCCCTCGTTGTCAAATCGAAGACGTAAGTGGACAAATCGTGCTTTTTAGCTTAAAAAGAGCTCTTGTTAGATAAAACTGATCAATTAATGGCGCAACGAATCCTTGTTCTGCACGGTCCCAACCTGAATTTGCTGGGAACACGCGAACCTCACCTCTATGGTCATACCACGCTGCCTGAGCTCAACGCTCGGTTAGGCGGGTTGTCTTCTAGCCTGGGAGCGAGTCTGGATGCTTATCAAAGCAATCATGAAGGTGAGCTGGTCGACCGCATTCAGGCAGCGCGCGTGGATGGTACGGATTTCATTGTGATCAACGCCGGAGCCTACACGCACACCAGCGTCGCGATCCGTGATGCGCTTGCTGCAGTTCAAATTCCTTTTGTAGAAGTCCACCTTTCAAACGTCTACAAGCGCGAAGCTTTTCGTCACCACTCCTATTTGTCCGATTTGGCGCAGGGTGTGGTGGCCGGTCTCGGCCCCCAGGGCTACGAGGCGGCTGTACGGTTTGCCGTGCAGTACGTTCAGCCAGCCTGATTGTTAATCGCTGGTCAATTCATCACTTTACGGAACTACTATGGATCTCAGAAAACTGAAAACCTTGATTGATTTGGTTGCAGAGTCTGGCATTGCCGAACTTGAAATCACTGAAGGTGAGGGCAAGGTTCGTATCGTCAAGTTTTCACAGACTGTTCAGCCTGTTGCGTATGCGCCTGCCCCCATGGCTGCCGCCCCTGCAGCACCGGTGGCCGAGGCTGCTCCGGCCGCTGCAGCAACTCCTGCTGCCCCGGTTGGTCATACCGTCAAATCTCCAATGGTTGGTACTTTTTATCGCGCGTCGAACCCGGGTGCCGCGGCCTTTGTTCAGGTTGGCCAGGCGGTTAAAGAGGGTGAGCCACTTTGTATTATCGAAGCCATGAAGTTGCTCAACGAAATTGAAGCGGATAAGACAGGTGTCATTCAGGAAATTCTGGTCGAGAATGGTGAGCCCGTTGAATACGGTCAACCTCTTTTCGTGATCGCCTGATATGTTTGAAAAAATACTGATCGCCAATCGTGGCGAAATTGCTCTGCGTATTCAGCGAGCATGTCGTGAAATGGGTATTAAAACCGTTGTTGTGCATTCCGAGGCCGATCGTGACGCCAAATATGTACGACTGGCCGATGAGTCGGTGTGTATCGGCCCTGCAGCATCACGTGACAGCTATTTAAATATGCCCGCGATCATCGCGGCGGCCGAAGTCACCGATGCGGAAGCCATCCATCCAGGTTACGGTTTTCTCTCCGAAAACGCTGATTTTGCTGATCGCGTTGAGAAAAGTGGCTTTGTGTTTATCGGACCCCGGGCAGAGTCTATCCGCCTGATGGGCGATAAGGTCAGCGCCAAGCGGGCCATGATTGAAGCGGGTGTGCCCGTTGTGCCAGGCTCAGAGGGAGCCTTGCCTCCTGATCCTGCAGAAATCCTGCGTATCGCAAGCGCCGTTGGTTATCCCGTCATCATTAAAGCAGCTGGGGGCGGTGGTGGTCGCGGCATGCGTGTCGTGCATACCGAAGCTGCGCTGCTCAATGCTGTCACGATGACTAAAGCAGAGGCAGGTGCTGCATTTAATAATCCCGAGGTATACCTCGAAAAATTTCTCGAAAATCCACGCCATATCGAAATTCAGGTGCTGGCCGATGGCGAGCGCAATGCCGTATGGCTCGGTGAGCGTGACTGCTCGATGCAGCGTCGACATCAGAAAGTGATCGAAGAAGCACCCGCTCCCGGTATTGCCCGTAAGTTAATTGAACGTATCGGCGAGCGTTGCGCCGAGGCATGTCGCAAAATCGGTTACCGCGGCGCAGGTACGTTTGAATTTCTTTTTGAAAACGGCGAATTCTATTTCATTGAAATGAATACCCGTATCCAGGTTGAACATCCGGTAACCGAGTTGATTACTGGCATTGATCTGGTGCAACAGCAAATTCGTGTGGCTGCGGGTGAGAAATTCACTTTGCGTCAGAAAGATATCGTATTCAAAGGGCACGCCCTTGAGTGTCGGATTAATGCTGAGGATCCATTTACCTTCGTGCCAAGTCCGGGGCGCATTACGAACCTCCATACACCTGGCGGCCCGGGCGTACGGATTGATTCACACGTGTTCAATGGTTATTTTGTCCCGCCCTATTACGATTCAATGATTGCCAAGGTCATTACCTATGGCGAGACCCGTGATCAGGCGCTTGCGCGCATGTCGATCGCGTTGTCGGAAATGGTGGTTGAGGGGATTAAAACCAATATTGCCTTGCATCGTGAGTTGATGGTCGATGCTAAGTTCGCTGAAGGCGGCACCAGTATTCATTATCTCGAACATAAACTGGCTGCGCGTCCTTCCTGATCAGGGTGGCAGTCTTACCGGGCCGATGGTGGCCCGGGTATCGGAAATTTACATGCGTGAATTGGTTTTACTTTGTCCAGGTGGGTTAGCTGAGTCGCTCTCAGACGCGCTGCTTGATGCGGGTGCGTTATCGGTCTCTGTTGAGGATGCCGATCTGGACACGGACGCTGAGCAACCCCTGTTTGGCGAACCAGGCAGCGAGCCCAACACGCAAGCCTGGACACGCAATCATCTGGTGGTCTTGCTCGCCGATGGGACTGATCCTGAGCAGTTACTTGCCGCAGCATTGCAGGATTTTGAGTCTGTTCCCGAACTGCCCAGACATTTGCGTGATGTACCCGATGCGGATTGGGTACGCTTGACGCAATCTCAGTTTGGACCGATCGCGGTAGGCGAAAGAATACTGATTATTCCAAGTTGGCATGCGGATCAAATGCCCGTCTCGCCGCAACCGGATCGTATCGCTATTCAACTCGATCCGGGCCTGGCTTTTGGCACGGGGAGTCATCCCACCACGCACTTGTGCCTCGAATGGCTTGCCGACTGTTTGCCCGCACAATCAACCGTACTCGATTACGGTTGTGGTTCTGGCATTCTGGCCATTGCTGCATCAATGTTTGGTGCCTCACATGTTGTGGGTGTTGATATCGATGAACAAGCGGTGCAATCTACCCGCGATAATGCCTCGGCTAATCGGGTTGAGGTCGAATCGATGTTGCCCGATGGCTTAAAAGACGGACTGTTTGACGTGGTGGTGGCCAATATTCTTTCCAACCCACTCAAAGTACTCGCCCCAATGCTTGCGGGTCGTGTACGGTCTGGCGGTCAGTTGATCTTGTCCGGTGTGCTGGAGCGGCAGGCTGAAGAAGTTGCCGCGGCGTATGCACAGTGGTTGCCTATGTCTGTATGGCAGTCCCGGGATGGCTGGGTGTGCCTGGCAGGCACCAAGCCTTAAGGCATAGACGATGAGTCTGGTCACGCGTTGCCCAAAATGTCAGAATGATTTTCTGGCGTCGCTCGATCAGTTGCGCATGCACGAGGGGCTTGTTCGCTGTGGTACGTGCTCGAATATTTTTGACGCCTATGCACATCTGGAAAGCGAGTTGCCGACACTAACGCGTCGGGCAAAGGAAGAGCCGCCGCAGACCAGTTCGCCTCCAGGCGAGCAATCAGCGTATGCGCCGGCGCATAACCCTGCCTATGAGCCGGCGTTTGAACCAGCGTTTGAGCCCGTCAGGGGATTATCCGAGACCGTCATTCGTGATTATCTTGCTGATGCGCCTGAACCTGCGGTGTTAAGACACCGAACCCCTTCACCGACAGAAACCAGTTCGTCTGTGCAGCAAGGCTTGCGAGAGCCTGCCTTGTCTATTCGAGCAGAGCCACGCATCAACCGTGACAACGCAGATAGCTTCGGGCGCAGCCAGCCGGATTTTTTGCTTGAGTCTGAGGGGCATAGCGTATTGACCCGGACACTCTGGATGATAGCCAGTGTTTTAGCGGTTTTGGTGCTGCTGGGCCAGGCAGTTTTCATCTACCGTAACGATATTGCGACACGCTTGCCGTTTGTACAGCCAGTATTGAATGCTTTGTGCGCAAAATTAAGTTGTGATGTCAGTTTGTCCCGTCATCTCGATCGTATCTATATCGAAGGATCCTCCCTGCAGCTGTCAGGAAGTGTCGGGCAAGAAGGCCAACCGGTCGAATTTGCGCTGCGTCTGACAATGCGCAATCGCTATGATAAAAACCAGCCTTGGCCACACTTAAGCCTGGAGCTCAAAGACGCTTCTGGCACCACCGTTGTGCGCAAGACCATTGCTCCCTATCAGTACCTGCCCTCCACACTGATCGACCAGCCATTCGCGGCAGGTCAGGAAGTCAATTTATTGATTCCTGTTTCGGTCAATGGCTTACATATTAATGGTTTCCAACTCGATAAATTTTTTCCTTGAGGCAAGAGCATGAGCGCTCCCGTTTTGATTTGTGGTTCCGTTGCTTTTGATACGATCGCTGTTTTTGAAGGTCGATTCAAAGACCATATTCTCGCTGATCGCATCCATGCGCTGAGCGTATCGTTTTTCGTACCGACTATGCGACGCGAGTTTGGTGGGTGTGCGGGCAATATTGCCTACAACCTGAATTTGCTGGGTGGTCAGGCCATCCCGGTTGCGACGGTAGGTGATGATGCCGCCGACTATCTCAAGCGCTTTGAGCAATTAGGTATCAACACCAGCAAGATCCGCAGTGTGCCTGGAACGTTAACCGCTCAATGTTTTATCACGACGGATCTTGATGATAATCAAATTGCATCTTTTCATCCTGGCGCGATGGAGCAATCCGCAGATAACGATTTAACAGGCCAGCAGGCTGCCTGGGCCATCGTGGCGCCTGATGCAAAGGCTGGCATGATCGCTCACGCCAAACGCCTGCATGCGCAGGGCACGCCCTTCATATTCGATCTGGGTCAGGCCATGCCCTTATTTGATGGCGACGATATCAAAGAGATGATTAGTTTGGCGCAGGTCCTTTGTGTCAACGATTACGAAGCAAGCGTTGTTGAGCAGCGCACAGGCAAAACGATCGAGCAATTAGCCGCTGGTTTGCAAGCGGTCATTGTGACCCGCGGCGGTGAGGGTGCGACGCTTTATACCGCAGGACGTACTGAGCATATCGATTCTGTTATTCCGGCTGCAGTGATCGATCCTACCGGCTGCGGTGATGCGCATCGGGCAGGTTTGCTTTATGGATTGACCTTAGGCTGGTCATGGAGTGATGCCTGTAAGTTAGGTAATCTGATGGGATCACTGAAGATCGCTTCGCGCGGACCACAAAATCATGTGCCAACCCGTGCCGAGATCAGCGCCCATTTGCATGCCCAGTTTGGCCTGCATCTGCCTGGTTGATTACCTTGAGATACTTACTCTGTCTGGGAACGATTGCAACAAGCGTTGCAATCATTTCCGGCTGTACGAGCTCTTCAGATAAAACCTTCACAGCCTCTTCTCCTCAGGTTCAAACAACTCAGACTCAGTCAGCGCAGAGCGCGAAAGAGGGTGTGGTGATCAAAGTACGCGATATCAGTCTTCGTGAGGATCGTATCGCTTTAGTCGCCCGCCCCGAAACGCAGGGACGTTCACTCGCGCAAGTCGGTGGGGCCGTTCTGGGCGCGATCACAGATGAATCAACCGATGATCATGTTGTGCAGGCGGATGCTCAGGAAATTACGATTCGTTTTGAGAGCGGGGTCATCAGAGTGGTGACCCAGGCCAAGACTGAAAACATACAGTTGAATCAGCCTGTCAAGGTTATTGATAGCGCACAAAGCACGCGCGTCGTGCCACGTTAAGGCACGGATCGCGCGTACGCGATCGCTATTCGCTTTGTGCCATCACGCTTTCGTATCAGATGCCATTCTGACCTCAATGGAGGCGCTCTTAGCGAACTGCATGGTGCGTTGCGGGTAGGGCAGCTCGATTCCCGCAGCGTTGAATGCCTCAAGGATTTGAAGACGTAAGTCACTCAGAACCTGAAGAACGTTCAGGCCGGTTTCGACCGTCATCCAGCACTGTAAATTAAACAGTAAGCCATTATCACCAAAATCCTCCAGCGTCACGAGTGGGGAAGGTGTGCGAATCACACTTGGATGCGCATTGCTGAGCGCGAGCAGGATATCCTGCACTTGCTTCACATCAGAGTTGTAGCCAACGGTAATTTTGATATCTTTGCGCACGTTCGGTGTGGAGTAGGTCCAGTTCACCAGCTTATGTTCCACCAGCGCACTATTTGGAATTAAGGTGTCAGTGCCTTGAGAGCCGTGTATGGTCGAAAAACGAATGCCGATCGATGTCACGGTGCCTGTTACACCATCGACCTCGACCAAATCGCCAATACGTATTGGTTTTTCAATCAGCAGCATCACTCCGCTGATCAGGTTTTTAAGCAGGTTTTGTGTGCCGAAACCCACGCCAATCGCCAGCGCCCCGCCAAAAAAAGCAAAGGCACTGAGCGGGATTTCAACCAGGTTAAAGGCAGTAACAATCAGTGTGATGCCTGCAATAATCGCCATCCAGCGACCGAGGACGACGGATTTACTGACTCCCAGATTTCCTTTGCTCACAGCTAACTGCAATGTGCGACGGATGATGCGGGTAATCACCATGAAACCAACGATCAGGATGGTGAGCGCCCCCGCGCTTTTACCAATTGTCACGCTCCGTTTGATCTTGACTTCGCGGCCGTCGACCAGCATGACATCATCAATCGCGATGATTTCATAATTCCAGATGCCTTTTCCGATGGACCAGGCAGTATTTTTGAAGGTGTTCAGTATCTGACCAAAGCTGCGACGTGATTCGCGACTCGTAATTTCATCGTCCGTGATTTGTAACATCTGCCTGACGCGCCCGACTTCAGCATAAATCTCTCGCGTGTTGTCGATTTCCTCTTCGACAGGTTTCATCAGGTTTTTAAAATATGTCCGCTCTGAGGGATCTTTTGCCGTTTTGAGTTGTTCGCCGAGTTCAAAATACGACTGGGATTGTTCGGCAATGATCTGTGTCAGATACTCTAAACCTTGATCCAGTCGGCGAATCAGGTTGAGTTGCTTGGTTTTGATGTCGTTGAAATCAATGTCTTGCTTGTCAGAGGAGTAGATCGCATGGCGTAAGGTCCACATTTCAATGAGGATCGAATTGAGTTCTATCAGCGCCTGATATTTTTCACGTTCTATCCGTGCAGCCTGCGCAAGGCTATCTGCCATGCGCCAGTCCTGTTTTGCCTGGGTAATGGCCTCGGGCGGCGTGTTAGGTGTTCGCTCAAGCTGGTCTATTTTTGTCCTGGCAGAGGATGCCTGATCCAGTGTCCGGTTGATTTTGATGCTGGATTGCTGTTCTTTTGCACGCAAGCCTGTGATTTTGTTTTCAAGCTCCGTCAGGGTTTTTTTCAGGTCCTCATCTGAATAAATAAATTGGTTGTCATAAAAGGCCCAGGTTTTATTCAACGTCGCGAGTTTCATTGCCGCGATAAGCCGCTGTGTCGTCAGAGCATCCTTGTCCAGTAAGGCATTGGATAGCAAGAGGCTGCTGACTTCCACGCGGTATTTAGCTGCTTCAGCACTGAGCACTGCATTCGCACCGCCAGGCGCTGCAATGACGTTAGTGCGTCCGCTTGCCTGTCTCAGGTCCACCTCAGCTTTCGCGCGCTCCTTGCGACGATCCTGTACCTCTTGTTCAAGAATAGTGAGTCGCTGATCCAGATGATGCGTTTGAAACTGTGCCTGCATGATTGCAAACCGTAATTCGTCTGCAACTTTGATTTGCCAGGGAGGGGCGCCAGGAGGTGGCGCCCAGGCGTCTTTTTCTTTCTGTGTGAGTGCGAGCTTATCGTTCAGGCGGCGCATATCCTTGAGCGTATCGACGCTTTGAGAGTATCCGTCATACTGCGTTTGAAAAAACTTTTGACGTTCGAGCGCAACCTGACTAAGTGCCGTATCTGTGCTGCTGATCTCTTTTATTTCATTCTGCGTTTTAACAAGATTGGCAAGCGCCAGATCCCGTTGTTTTTCCATATCCGCCTGATACTTATCGATTGCGGCGCTTTTATCTTCATGCGACTGGGAAGCTGAAAAGCTTATCTCACTCGAAACTGGGGCAGTTGCGGGTGCAGTTTGTTGCGTCAGAACGGTTGAAAGCGGGGACTTTGGTATGCCCTGAGATTGCGCCATCCCGCTACTGAGCAGGAGCGCGCTGACGGTCATGAATAAGGCATATTGCAAGAAACGTGTGACGGTTGCCATGAAGGTCATACACCCAGCAATGTGTAGCTAATGCGGTTGAGCACCATCATGGCAATCTGCGCGAGGATGAGCAGAGCGATCGGCGAGAGATCGATCGCACCGAAATTTGGCATGATGCGTCGAATAGGAAGTAGTAGTGGCTCCGTTAAGATACGCAACACTGGCATGATGGTTGCCATTGGATTGACCCAGGACAACACAGCCTGAATCAGCGTCATCCAGACAATCAGGCTGAGGGACCAGCGAGCGACAGCGATGAGCGCTGCCAACAGCATTGCAGGCAATAAGGCGGGTGGAGGCAGCGTACCCGTTGATACCACCCACATCAGCAGCAGATAAGCGATTGCGATCAATAGCGCAGCAATCAGACTGGCCCAGTCGAAAGATTTTGATGCAGGAAGTACTTTACGCATTGGCGTAACAAGCCAATTAGTCGCTTGATTGATCGCCTGTGCCATTGGATTGAATGGGTGCAGCCTGACGGCAAAAATCCAGGCGCGGGCTAAAAGCAGTGCGCCGAAAAGTGATGAGCCAATTTCAAGCAGGAAACGTAGGATTTCGCTAAGCATGTGGACGGTATCTCCGAGGGCCAGACATGAGCACTCATTGTCGCATGTGAGGATGCGCGATGGAACCGCACTGCAACAACTTGAAATAAAAAACCGCCCGGCAAGCCGGGCGGTTTAAGCGTGCGTCTTTAAACGATAAGTTTAAGGACGGCCGCCCGTAGGAAATGGCCACGAAGCAGCTGGATTCAGGGCTGTTTTAGCCACTGGCGCTGCTGCGACTACGGGAGCGGCAGCTGCCGGTTTTTTGGCAGCGGCTTTTTTAACTATTTTTTTTTTGCAGCAGGTTTAGCTGCTGGCTTAGCTGCGGCCTTTTTAGCTGCTGGCTTCTTAGCTGCAACTTTTTTGGCTGCTGGCTTCTTAGCTACAACTTTTTTAGCTGCTGGCTTTTTAGCTGCGGCCTTTTTAGCTGCTGGCTTCTTAGCTGCAACTTTTTTGGCTGCTGGCTTTTTAGCTGCAACTTTTTTGGCTGCTGGCTTCTTCGCTGCAACTTTCTTTGCTGCTGGCTTCTTAGCTACAACTTTCTTAGCTACAACTTTCTTTGCTGCTGCTGGCTTCTTAGCTGCAACTTTTTTAGCTGCTGGCTTTGCTGCTGCTTTCTTAACTGCTTTTTTGGCTGTTGCCATGGTAATACTCCTTAGTTCAGGGTCCCAAACATTAAACCCGTGCTTGACTGATCCCACCATGGGACTTCATGTCGCCCGAGTTATTCATAGGAACAAACCACTACCCGTAACGCGGTAGTACCGCGGTTTGTACTAATGAATACGGCACAGCCATTTGAACTGCCTCTCACAAAAAAGAGTACGAACCAATTCAAATGGCATCGGTGGGTCAAGTGCACTCCCGCCGACAAAGTACTGCTGCGTGTCAAGACACTGACAAAGCGAGTTATTCCCAGTTCAGGGCGCCACCTGTCTGATACTCGATCACGCGTGTTTCGAAGAAATTACGTTCCTTTTTCAAGTCGATCATTTCAGCCATCCAAGGGAACGGATTTTCTTCCTGTGCGAATAATGGCTCAATTCCAATCTGTTGGCAACGACGATTTGCAATAAAACGCAAATAAGATTTGAACATGGGTGCGTTCAGACCTAACACACCGCGCGGCATCGTGTCTTCAGCGTAGGCATATTCAAGGTCGACAGCCTTGGCAAACAGGCCGCGAATTTCTTCGCGGAAGGCGGGTGTCCAGAGGTGTGGATTTTCAAGTTTGATGGTGTTGATCAGATCGATACCGAAATTACAATGCATCGATTCGTCACGCAGAATGTACATGTATTGCTCGGCTGCGCCAGTCATTTTATTTTGACGGCCTAAAGCAAGAATCTGCGTGAAACCCACGTAGAAGAACAGTCCTTCCATCAGGCACGCAAAAACAATCAGTGATTTAAGCAGTGTCTGATCGGCTTCTGGCGTGCCTGTTTTGAAGTTCGCATCTGCGATGGCTTCGATAAAAGGAATCAGAAATTCATCTTTGTCACGAATCGATTTGACTTCGTTATAGGCGTTGAAAATTTCTGATTCATCGAGATCCAGGCTTTCAACAATGTATTGATAAGCATGCGTATGGATGGCTTCTTCAAATGCCTGACGCAGCAAAAACTGACGACATTCTGGTGCCGTGATGTGACGATAGGTGCCGAGCACAATGTTGTTTGCAGCCAACGAATCGGCTGTCACAAAGAAGCCGAGGTTGCGCATGATGATGCGGCGCTCGTCGTCAGTTAGGCCATTTGGATTCTTCCACAGAGCAATGTCGCGCGACATATTGATCTCTTGTGGCATCCAGTGATTGGCACATGTCGCGATATATTTTTCCCAAGCCCATTTGTATTTGAAAGGGACGAGCTGGTTGACATCGGTCTTGCCGTTAATGATGCGTTTGTCCGCAGCGTTCACGCGCGTTGCGGGATCAGCCGCAACAGGTTTTTGTGTGAGGCCGGGGGTTGGTAATGCAGAGTCGCCAAAGACTCCCGTTGCACCACGCATCGGTTGCGATGCAGGCGAGGGTGTTGCACCCAGAGGGGGTGCGGTTGGCGCAAGAGGTTCGTCGTTCCAGGTAAGCATTTTTATTCTCGATATTGTTATTGGCAGGCTTCGCACTCTTCGAAACCTGGATCGCCAGGTCTCATTGTGCAGGCCACGCCAAGAATTTCTGGCTCAGGCATCGCCTGAGCGGCAGCGAACGTACCGCTCGTGGAGCTTGCACCGGACGAGTTGACGGCGTTGAGTTCGCCACCACGGCCAGTAGATTTCTCCGCACTGGTCGCGCCAAGCGTGCGCAGATAATAAGTGGTCTTCAGGCCACGCAACCAGGCGAGCTTGTAAGTGTCGTCAAGTTTTTTGCCTGAGGCGCCCGCCATATAGATGTTGAGGGACTGGGCTTGGTCAATCCATTTCTGGCGACGTGAAGCGCATTCGACGATCCAGGTAGGCTCGACTTCGAAAGCGGTAGCGTAAAGGGCTCTCAGATCAGCGGGAACGCGATCGATGCGGGACAAGCTGCCGTCGAAATATTTCAAGTCGGCGACCATGACTTCATCCCAGAGTCCGAGTTTTTTGAGGTCACGAACGAGGTGTTCGTTCACAACAGTGAACTCGCCGGAGAGGTTCGATTTAACGTACAAGTTTTGATATGTTGGTTCGATGCACGCAGACACACCGATAATATTCGATATTGTTGCGGTTGGGGCAATCGCAACACAGTTCGAATTCCGCATGCCTTGCTGTTTGATGCGCGTGCGCAACGAATCCCAATCGAGCGTCATGGACTCGTCGACTTCAACATAGCCGCCACGATGTTTGCGCAGCAACGCGACGGAGTCATGCGGCAGAATGCCCTGTGACCACAACGAACCATCAAAACTTGCGTAGCGACCACGTTCTGCAGCCAGATCGCTTGAGGCGCTGTAAGCGTAATAGCAGACAGCTTCCATTGAGCGGTCAGCGAACTCGATGGCATCTTGCGAGGCGTAAGGTACGCGCATGACGTGCAGGCAGTCCTGGAATCCCATGATGCCCAGACCAACAGGACGGTGACGTACGTTTGAATTGCGTGCTTTGTCGACAGCGTAGTAGTTGATGTCAATCACGTTGTCGAGCATGCGCATTGCAATCTTGATCGTGCGCTGAAGCTTATCTTGATCCAGTACCTGCGTGCCGTCAGCATTTTGCTTAAGGTGAGCCAGCAGGTTCACTGAGCCCAGATTGCACACTGCAATTTCCGATTCGTTGGTATTGAGAGTGATTTCGGTGCACAGGTTTGAGCTGTGCACGACACCAACGTGTTGTTGCGGTGAGCGGATGTTGCAAGGATCTTTGAACGTGATCCATGGATGACCCGTTTCAAACAGCATCGACAGCATTTTGCGCCACAGATTGATGGCAGGCATTTTTTTGAACAGTGTCAGTTCGCCGCGTTCTGTTTTTGCTTCATAGCCGGTGTAGGCTTTCTCGAATGCTTCACCGACTTTTTCATGCAGGTCCGGGCAGTCAGAAGGCGAGAACAAGGTCCAGTCGCCGCCCTCAATCACGCGCTTCATGAACAGGTCTGGAATCCAGTTTGCCGTGTTCATATCGTGCGTGCGACGACGCTCGTCACCGGTGTTCTTGCGCAGGTCGAGGAACTCCTCGATATCCAGGTGCCATGACTCGAGGTAGCAGCAGACGGCGCCCTTGCGTTTGCCGCCCTGATTAACAGCGACTGCGGTGTCGTTGACGACTTTCAGGAAAGGCACGACGCCCTGGCTTTCGCCGTTGGTGCCTTTAATGTGGCTGCGCATGGCGCGCACAGGCGTCCAGTCGTTACCCAGACCGCCTGCGTATTTAGCCAGCAGGGCGTTGTCCTTGATTGCCTCATAAATGCCATCCAGGTTGTCTGAGACGGTCGACAGGTAGCAAGAAGACAGCTGTGAGTGCAGGGTACCTGCATTGAACAGTGTCGGGGTTGAACTCATGAAATCGAACGACGACAAGATCTGATAGAACTCGATGGCGCGGGCTTCGCGATCAATCTCGGCAATGGCAAGACCCATGGCCACACGCATGAAAAACACCTGTGGCAATTCGATGCGCTGGCCGCGCAGGTGCAGGAAATATCGGTCGTACAGAGTTTGCAGGCCCAGGTAGTCGAACTGCATGTCGCGACTTGCGTCGAGCGCGGCAGCCAGGCGTGGCAGGTCATAGCGTGAGAGTTCGGAGTTCAGTAAGCCACCTTCAACGCCACGCTTGATGAACGTAGGGAAGTATGTCGCGTAACGTGTGTTCATGTCTTCCTGGGAGACTTCTTCGCCCAGGACTTCTTTACGGATCGTGTGCAACAACAGGCGCGCGGTGACTTTTGTATAGGCAGGATCGTTTTCTACCATCTGACGGGCGGCCAGAATGGCTGATTTGTAGACTTCTTCGATCGGCACGCCGTCGTAGAGGTTTTTCAGTGTTTCTTTTTGAATCGATACCGTATCAACAAAATCACCTAAGCCGAAGCCTGCAGACTCGATTGTGGCTTGTAGTTTTGCCAGATCAAGTGGTTTGCGGATACCGTTGTCAGTGACATGCATGGTCGAGGCCGCGACAGGAGCCAGGTCGGCATTCGCTTGTGCACGCTCTTGTGAGCGACGCTCGCGATACAGCACATAAGAACGCGCAACATCGTGTTCACCTGAGCGCATCAAGGACAACTCAACTGCATCCTGCACGTCTTCAATATGGAACGTGCCGCCATTTGGACGGCTGCGCACCAGAGCGGAGACGACCTGGCGCGTCAGCGACTCGACCATTTCACGCACGCGTGCTGAGGCGGCACCTTGACCGCCATTGACCGCCAAAAAGGCTTTGGTCATGGCGATGCCGATCTTGCTGGGCTCGAAACTTACCACGGAACCGTTGCGGCGGATGATGTGATACTGGCTCCAGATCGCCTCTGTAATCGGCGTATCTGATTGCGCAAAATGTGGGGCTGCGTCGGCTCTGGACACAGTGTTTAAGGATGTTTGCATTAAGGTGCTCCTGCAAATTGAGCGAGGCGATTCGCCACGCAAGATGTACGGTTTCGAACGGTTTTAGCGAGATTTTTGGGCAAATTGCCGATGCAAATCGCATCGCAGAGGCCGTTCTCAGCTACTACATGTAGTGTTTTTCTCTTCAACTGACACCAATTCTAGTAGGTTGGCTCTATCAGGGCAATAGTCTTTTTATATATTTTTCGACTATCGTTATCCCTAGTGAGCTGTCAGTGAGTGCTCATCCCCTTTCGGCTCGATTCATAGCAGAAACACGCGTCAGACAGGGGCGAGCGAGACTGAACCCCTGATAGCTATAGCTATCAACTCTGCTCGGATCACTACACTGAGTGTGGTGTAAAAGCCAACAATCGACTGCACAAGGCGTCAGATATAGATATTGTCGTGGCGTTGCCCCGTATTTACTGCAATATGTCGTTGTCGCGTAGATTTAGTCGGGCGAATTTCTTTAAATGTCATTCAGTTGATGGAGCCGTAATGTCAGGAGCTGTGGTCTTGTTGGGTCTGGTCGAAGTCAGGCGCGTTGTTCGCGCGGTGTTGCTGTGTGCCTCGTTTGGCTTGTTGACGGCCTGTGGCTTGCCCAGACACAAGGATGCCCCGGTCATTGCGCCACCGGCAGGTGCTGTGGAGCCCGCTTGCGCGCCGCTCAATGCCGGTAACCCGTTGATTGGAACCTGGTATCTGGTGAGTAAGCAGTCTGGCGTGGCGGGAGAGATGCAGACTTTGCTGACGTTGAGCGCGGATGGCAAACTCAAGCAGCAGACCCGCGTCAAACAGGGCCGCAACATCCGTTCTGAGTTGCGCGAAACGGGATGCTGGGAGGCACCTGCTGGTAAGTTAATTACCCAGGTCAGCCGCTCCAATGGTGAGCTGATTGACTTTAAAGATCCGATTTACTCAACCACTTACGTGGTTGAGAAGGTTGATGCGAACCGCCTGACGTATCGTCTGGACCGCCCTGGCAGCAAACCCGCGTATGCGAAAAAAGTTCAGGATAGTTTTCGGCTGATGTAAATCTATATGTCAGCCAGTCTCGCAAGCACAGTCTGCTGACCAAGAATTTCCAAAACCGCATCAATGGCTGGGGTTTGAGTCGTGCCCGCCACCGCGACTCTTAAAGGAATTGCCAACTGGGGCATTTTCAGTGTGTGCGTTGCCAGGATGGTCTTGATCAGTGCTGAAATCGCCTCGCGGGTCCAGGGTATGCCGGCTGCCTGCGTGGCAAAGTCTCTGAGCGCATTGCGGGCTGTTTCAGTCAGATGCTGGGTGACCAGCTCCTCTGGTGGTTGGGTGAAATCCCCACAAAACAGCATGGCGCCATCGGCCAGCTGCTCAAGTGTTTCTGCACGATCCTTCAGTAGTTTGACCACCTGGTTCATGTCGACGCGTTGAGTATCCCCTCCACGAGCCTCAATGCGCGGAGTGATCGCTTGCACCAGTTGCGCATCATCGCTATGTTTGATGTAGTGCGCGCTGACCCAGTTAAGTTTTTTAGGATCCCATTGCGCAGCAGATTTGGAGAGGTGTTGCGGGTCAAACCAGCTTACGAGCTGTTCGCGTGAAAACAGCTCATCGTCACCGTGACTCCAGCCGAGCCGGGCCAGATAATTGATCATAGCCTCCGGCAGATAGCCGTCCCGGTCATACTCCATGACACTGACCGCGCCATGGCGTTTGGAAAGTTTCTCACCGTCTGGTCCAAGGATCATGGGCACGTGACCATACTCCGGCACAGGTGCGCCGAGCGCGCGCAGGATTGTGATTTGGCGAGGCGTGTTGTTGACGTGGTCATCACCGCGCAAAACGTGTGTGATGCGCATATCCCAATCGTCCACCACGACGCAGAAGTTGTAAGTCGGGGTGCCATCCGGGCGTGCAATCACCAAGTCATCAAGCTCCGTGTTGTCAAAACTGATCGGACCTTTGACCAGGTCGACCCAGGCGGTTGAACCGCCTTGCGGGCTTTTAAATCGCACAACAGGCTCTCGATCTGCAGGAATAGCTGGCAGAGTCTTGCCGGGTTCAGGGCGCCAGGTCCCGTCGTAGCGCGGTTTTTCGCCTTTTGAACGCGCCAGTTCGCGCATCGCATCGACTTCTTCGGTTGAGCTGTAACAGTAGTAAGCAGTTCCAGCTTCAAGCATGGAGGCAATCACCTCACGATAGCGCTCCATATGCTGCATCTGGTAGAAGGGACCCTCATCAGGGGTCAGGCCAAGCCATTGCATGCCGTCAAGGATCGCTTGCACGGCTTCAGGGGTCGATCGTTCAAGATCGGTATCTTCAATGCGCAAGATGAACGTGCCACCAAAATGCCTGGCATAGGCCCAGGCAAACAGCGCCGTTCTGGCTCCTCCTAGATGCAAAAATCCCGTCGGTGACGGAGCGAAACGGGTGCGAACGGGGGTGTTGTGTGCAGTCATTGCGGATGTCATTGAAAAGGGCCTGTTGTTTGATGTAAATCACGGCGCATCAAACGTAAGTTGTTAAGATAAGGTCTATTTTAGTAGAGAGCGCCGACTATCATGCTGCGCCACGTATTTGATCCCTTGTTTGAGCCCCAAACCCTGTTGGTTGTTGGGGATCGTCCTATACCGATTGCGCAAGCGCAGCCGGAGGGTTTGCGAGGACATTTCACGCGGGTGGAGTGTCAGTATGGTGAGCCGATTGTCGTGCCAGAGCAGCTCGAAGGAGTCGCGATGGGTGCGAGGGTGGATCTGGCGCTTGTCTGCATGGCACCGCAAAGACTTGCAGAGACCCTGATGCAACTGGTCCGCTGCCGACCGCGTGCGATGATTCTTTTGCCGCATGATGTGGTGGATCCCTATCCTGAGCGCACGCGAGAACTTTGTCGCGAGTGGGCACAATTACACGAATGCGCGTTGCTCGGACCGAATGCCGGCGTGCAACGCCCGCACGCAGCGCTCAATCTCTCCCAATATCCCAGGATCGCTCGGAACGGTCGCCTGGCACTGGTTGCACAGTCCAGGGGGATCGCGTCTGCCCTGATGGATTGGGCTGAGGATGTGCAGCTCGGGTTTTCTACAGCAGTCGCGCTTGGTGAGGAGGCCGTTACGCGTCTGCCGCAAATCCTGGAGTATCTCGCCACAGATGCGCGCACTGACAGTATTGTTTTATATCTCGAAGAAATAAATATTGGCCGGGCCTTTATGAGCGCGTTGCGCGCTGCGGCCAGTGTCAAACCTGTCATCGTGCTTAAGGTCGGCCGGGCACAGGATTCTGCTCTTGCAGATGCCACGTTTGATGCCGTTCTGCGTCGAGCGGGTGCTGTACGTGTTCGATATTTTCTGCAATTATTTTCTGCGCTGAAGGTTCTTGGTTATGCGCGTCGGCCTAAGGGGCGTCGGCTGGCCATCATGTCCAATGCGAGTGGTCCTGCGCAAATGGCGCTAGACATGGTTGCCACAGGAGTTCCCTTTTTAAAGGCGGAGCTATCCCCTGCAACGCGCAAGGTCTTGGGCAAACTCCTTGAGCCAGGCGCCTCGCCGACGAACCCTGTTGTGACCAAACAACCGATGAGTGCCGGCTTGACGCGCGTCATGCTCGACTCTTTGCTGGAAGATATCGCCGTCGACGGCGTGCTGGTTTTATTAACTCCTGACGCCCGCGCTGATTTAAATGCGGTGGCGACTGAGCTCGCGCAAATCGCACCGCGCGCCAGAAAACCGGTGATTACTTGTTTTATGGGCGATGCAGGCATGCGTCCCCTCAGGCGACGTCTGGATGAGGCCGGTACTCCTGCGTTTCGAACTCCCGAGTCAGCTGCCCATGCGTTCGGCGTGCTGGCGAGTTATCACTATAACCAGCAGTTACTGCAGCAGATGCAGCCCCCGGAGCCTGAAGGCCGACAGCCTGACTTGTCCGCAGCGCGAAAACTGATTTCTCTCGTCCGTGCCGCGGGGCGCTTTAAGCTGACCGATGCCGAGACGCAAAATTTATTTGCACTCTTTGATATTCCGATCAGTCTGGATCCAGAGGCCGCGTTGCACGACTCGCTGCATCTTGTACCGATGGCGGTGAGTGTGGCGTGCGACAGACGCTTTGGTCCGGTTATCCGCTTTTCAGCAGGAGGGCCTGCTGCCACGCTGCTTGGGCCAGACGAGGCGATGGACTTACCTCCTTTAAATCGGTTTCTTTCCAGGCAACTCGTCAAACGCAGTGTGCTCTGGCAAAGAACACTTGCTTCACATGTCACACCGGATGTGCACGAAGCCTTACTCGTTTCGCTCGAGAAAATTTCAACACTTATTTCCGAGTTGCCGGATATAGACGAATTACGGGTCGATCCGATGTATGCAAATCATCTCGGTTTGTATGCGACACAAATCTCGATCGGGCTGCATCTGCATGCCAGACCTGAAAATCCTCAGGCTAGTGGCTATCCGCATATGGCCATTCATCCCTATCCATACCGCTGGGTTCAGCATCTGAAATTCCCCGACGAACGCGCCTGGACTTTACGTCCGATTCGCCCAGAAGATGCTCAGGCGCTTCAGGAGTTTATTCGTGGCTTGTCGGATCGTTCGCGCTATATGCGTTTCGTATCCATGATGCGTGAGCTCACGCCACGCATGGTTGCGCGCTATACCCAGATTGACTATCACCGTGAACTGGCACTGGTGGCAACAACAAGTGTCCCAAACGCGGCCAATCGTGGTTTGCCAACGGACGCCGTGATCGGTCTGGCGCACTATTTGCGTAACGCGGATGGCAGGGGAGCGGAATATGCGCTCGTGATTGGAGATGACTGGCATCGTCAGGGGCTAGGGGGTCAACTTATGCGCAAACTGATCGATGCCGCCACAGAACAAGGTTTGGAATATATCGATGGCTTGGTGCTTGCGGAAAATAAACCCATGCTGGCCCTGATGACCAGCCTCGGATTTACCAACGACCCGGACCCTGAAGACCCATCCTTGCGCAGAGTCTGGCTGAAACTCGCAAGCCCTGCGCTAGAAAATTAGGTGAGAACTTTGTTTAAAAACTCTGCCATGTCGCGGATTTCTTCCGGGCAAACCGAGTGTTGCATGGGGTAAGTATGCCATTGCACCGGGTAGCCAAGTGAGGTGAGTTTTTGGTGTGAGGCTTGGGCGCGTTCCAGCGCCACAACAGGGTCAAAGCTGCCGTGCGCCATGAAAATCGGAGTGTTTGTATTGGCTGAGTGTCGATCTTGCTCAGCCATGTCAATGAGAGGCAGATAGCCCGACAGTCCCATCAACCCTGCCAGTTTATAAGGCGCGCGCAGGCCCGTGTGCAGGGTCATCGCACACCCTTGCGAAAATCCTGCAAGGACGATTTTCTCAGTGGGTACGCCACGTCCGACTTCACGTTGTATCAGTGCATCAACGGCGCGCTCCGATTGGCGAATACCTTGTTCGTCTTCGATCCTAACCAGATTAGGAACCAGGATGTCGTACCAGGAGCGCATTGCCATGCCACCATTGATCGTGACGGGTTGCACGGGTGCATGAGGGAAAACAAAACGGATGGCTTTCGTCGCAGGAAGGCGAAGTTCCGGCACGATCGGGGCAAAATCATTGCCGTCAGCACCCAGTCCATGCAGCCATACAACGCTGTGGGTGGGGTTAGGACCCGTGACGATTTCAACGCATTCAAGCAAATTTTGTTCACTCATTTATGTTTCATCCGGCTCATGGAGCGTTTTAAGCGCCTGAAACAGCGCACGGTAGTGTTTGCGCTGCGGCTCCTGCCCCTGGCGCAGGGTGGTGTTTGCGGCGAGTTCCTTGCGCCCCTCACGGATCA
>CANCRX010000022.1 GCA_947380655.1 Alcaligenaceae bacterium
GTCCAACCGGTAAAACGGTTTTCGAGATTCCATTGGCTTTCGCCGTGACGCATCAGAACAATTTTATACATGGCAGACACAGGTTAAAGTGTGGATAAAACACCATTTTATAATTGTCTGAGCAATATCACCCAATTGCCCCCAAAAAATGGGGCATAAACGCCTTTCAGGACACACCGTGGATTTCTTCTTGAATCAAAACAATCTCCTTCTGATCGCAGTTGCAGTGGGTTCTGGCCTCATGCTGGCCTGGCCCATGATTCAGAAAAGCCGCTCAGGCGCAGCGCTGAGCCCGACCCAAGCCGTTCAAATGATGAATCATCAGCATGCTGTACTGGTCGATATTCGTGATGCGACCGCTTTTCAGGCTGGCCATATCCCTCAGGCCCGCAACCTGCCCGTCGCCGACTTTGAAAAGAAAATCGCTTCGCTGCCTAAAAACAAACCCGTTATCCTGGTGTGCGACATGGGCCGTTCAGCTGTTTCAGCTGCGGTACAGTTGCGTAAACTTGGCATCGCTGAGGTCACAATTCTTGAAGGCGGCCTGCGCGCGTGGTCTACCGCGGGCCTGCCTGTTACTGCAAACAAAACCGGAGCCTGATCATGTCTAACAAAGTTGTGATGTACACCACAGGTTATTGCCCTTATTGCTCACGCGCGGAAATGCTGCTGACTCAACGTGGCGTGGCTGAAATAGAAAAAATCCGGATCGATGTCGATACCGATCAGCGCGCAATCATGATGGAGCGAACCGGTCGGCGTACCGTCCCGCAAATCTACATCGGTGAGACCCACGTTGGCGGCTTTGACGACCTCGCCGCACTGGATCGCGAAGGCAAACTGATGCCTCTGCTGAACGGCTAAATTTTTTAAATTACTCTACTGAATACACGGAACAACACATGTCAGACGACAACACACAAGCCGCAAGCGCCCCCGCATTCAATATGCAGCGCGTTTACCTGAAAGACCTCTCACTCGAAGTCCCGAACGCACCTAATATTTTTCTCGAACAGGAAGGTCCTAAAGTCGAAGTCGCCATTAATGTAGGTGGGCAGGCGCTTGCCGATACCGTGTTCGAATCCACCATCACGATCACCGTCACCACACGCATTAATGACAAAGTGCTGTACCTGGTTGAGGCCACACAAGCCGGTATCTTTGAAATCGCCAACATCCCTGCAGAGCAGCTTGATCCGCTGATGGGCATTGTTTGCCCAACCATGCTCTATCCCTATTTGCGGGCGAACGTAGCCGATGCAATCACACGCACCTCACTGCCCGCCTTGCATCTTGCCGAGGTAAATTTCCAGGCGCTGTTTGAACAACGCCTGGCTGAGGCCGCACAACAATCGCCACAGGTTGCCTCGCATAACGAGGAATCCGGCTTGATCCTGCCTCCTGGCATGACACGTCAGTAATTAAACAGCCCTAAGACTCAATGACTCCCGATACACACCATCAACGACATGTTGCCGTTCTAGGTGCGGGAGCATGGGGAACCTCGCTAGCGATTGCCGCAAGTTTACGTGCGCCCACCGTCTTGTGGGCGCGCGATGCCGCGTTAATAGCCCAATGCCAGAGCACCCACCAAAATTCACGCTATTTGCCAGGTATTGACCTGCCCGCGAGTCTGGGCTTCACGTCAGACTTTTTCGCGGCGATTGAACACGCCTCGCAGGGTGACAAGCCTGGCTTGCTTATTCTTGGCGTGCCCTTGGCGGGGTTACGACAAACCTGCGTAACGCTGGCGAGCGCCTTAGGCCAACTCAAGCGCCCTCTGGCAGGAATTGTCTGGACCTGCAAAGGGCTGGAAGCCGACTCCGGCCTGCTGCCTAGCGAGATCGTCAGCCAAGCCCTAGCGAGTTGCCCTGAGTTGGCAGTCGGTGTGCTTTCAGGTCCCTCCTTTGCACTGGAGGTCGCTCAAGGTCTGCCGGTCGCGCTGACCATTGCCAGCGAAAATGAGACTTTACGTCAGGCAACGATCGCAGCATTGCATGGCGGCAATGTGCGCGTATACGCCAGCCAAGATGTAATCGGCGTAGAGGTCGGCGGCGCACTCAAAAACGTCATCGCCATTGCCTGTGGGATTGGCGATGGGTTAGGGTTGGGCACCAACGCCCGCGCAGCGCTCATTACGCGCGGGCTAGCTGAAATGAGCCGGTTTGGAGAGGCACTTGGTGCGCAGACCGCCACGTTTTCAGGGCTTACTGGGCTCGGTGATTTAGTGTTGAGCGCAACGGGTGACCTGTCTCGCAATCGTCAAGTCGGTCTGGCGATTGGTCAAGGCAAAACACTCGAACAAGTCTTGTCGCTGGGTCTCACTGCAGAGGGCGCGCGTTGCGCCCAGGCAGTACACAAACGCGCCCTTGCACTTGGCATCGACCTTCCCATTACCCGTGCGGTCTGCGAAGTACTGTTTGAGCATGTCCCACCACAAATCGCCGTCTCCCAGCTATTGTCTCGTGATGCAAAAACTGAGTAACGTAGCAAACAAGAGCCTGGCGCATATTGTTCTCGCGTTAGTGTTGCTCTCCTCGGTCATGGCTTTTTCTGCCCATGCGCAATGGCCCTCCGAGCGTCCGATTCATTTGATCGTGCCATTCCCTGCCGGCTCATCACCTGACCTGCTGGCACGTCACATTGCGATACCTCTCGCCCAGGCACTCAAACAGAGCATCGTGGTTGAAAATAAACCCGGTGCGGGCGGCAATATTGGCACGCGCTTCGTTGCACGCGCTGCACCGGATGGTTACACCTTGCTCTACACCATCAACGGCCCCCTGGTGACCGCGCCCGCCCTCTATCAAAAAACGCTGGGCTATGCACCATTAAAAGACTTTGCGCCTGTTACGCTCGTTGCAACCAGTCCAAATGTTTTGATTGTCGGCAATCAGTTCAAAAATTTATCTCTCGAAGCATTCATCGCACAAGCTCGGGCGCAACCAGGCAAACTGAACTACGGCTCGGTGGGTATCGGAAGTGCGTCGCAGCTCGCGATGGAGTTGTTTGAGAGTCAGGCTGGCATTTCGCTCAACCACGTGCCTTATGCCGGATTTCCTCAAGTCATGACGGCACTGATTGCTGGCGACATTCAAGCCGCATTTATGGTGCCCGCAATTGCCATGCCACAGGTCAAAGAAGGCAAGGTTCAAGCGCTCGGCATCACTAGCCTCGAGACGGTTGCTACCCTTCCAGGCATCGCGCCGCTTGCAACACAAGGCTTTACTGGCTTTGAAGCGATTTCCTGGAATGCAATCCTGGCTCCGGCAGCTACGCCAGCGCCTATTCTGGAACGTCTGCATCACACGCTGACGCGGATTATTCAAAGTCAAGACTTGCGCGATACGGCTGCGCGCAATCACTTCACGGCGGTTGGCTCAAGCCCAGAAAAGTTACACGAGCTGATGCAAACAGAAACAAATCGATGGGAAGCTGTCATCAACAAACTCCAGATCTCCCTTGACTAACCGCTACACACCGCCCGCATAGCCTTGCTGACGCCATGCTTCAAAAACCACCACCGCTACGGCGTTGGATAGATTCAAACTACGTTGCTCGGGCAGCATGGGTAAACGGATTCGCTGGCCAGGACCAATCAATGCGAGTTGCTCTGGAGACAAGCCGGCCGTTTCGCGACCGAAGACGAACACATCACCTTTGCGCAATGGCATCTCGCCCACCAGCGTACTTCCTTTAGTTGTCATCGCAAAAATCCGCTCGCTTGATGCGCCCGTCGCAGCCAAGGCGAGCGCCAGGCTGTCGTGCACCTGAACAGGTTGCCACTCGTGATAATCCAGTCCGGCACGCCGCAGCCTTGTGTCGTCGATTTCAAAACCGAGCGGCCGTACAAGATGCAAATGTGCGCCGGTATTGGCACATAACCGGATCACATTGCCGGTATTAGGGGGGATTTCTGGCTGGACGAGGATGACATGAAACATAAGCGCTATTTTGCCAGACCTGAGTGTTTTTCATTTCCTTGCCGAAGAATCCTTCACCAGGTTGTCCGCGCAGCCACTAGCGCGACCACCCCAAGTGCACCGGCCCGCCTCAAGGCAAAAGCAGCCTCGTGCATGGTAGCGCCCGAGGTCAATACATCATCCACGACTCCGACCCACACCGGCGGGATCGTCTCCTGGCAGGCATACAGCCCGCGTACGCTCTCTCTGCGCGCGCTGAACCCCAAGGCCTTCTGCAGGGCGCTCGCGCGCGTGCGTCGCAGCCAGGTGGCCTGAAGGGGCAGTCTGATGTCTCGGCTGAGTGCCCGTGCGATTTCTGCTGCGGGATTGAAGCCTCGCTTGCGCAAGGCCCGGTCACTCGCAGGGATTGGCACGATGGCCTTGAGCGGTGGCAAGCACCCGGCATGACTCGCCATCGTTTGGGCAAGCAGGCATGCGAATAAATTCGCCAGCGCCAGTCGCCCGTGAGTTTTGAGTCCACGGATCAGCATTGCACCTGGATAAGAATAATCAATCGCTGCGACCGTCTGCGCAAATGCCGGCTTCCAGCTTAAACACTGCGTGCAGCGCAGCAAACCCGGCGAAATGCTGACGGCACATTGCACACACCAGCATCCAGGATGTTTTATGCGCAAAACATCCCTCGAACAACCGTCGCACAGCTCTCCCGCGCTCGCAGCCATGCCGCACAAAGGACACGCCGCGACAAGCACTTTCCGGAAAAGGTCATGAATAGAGTACATTTTGGTTTCTCCAGCACGCATATTCTGCAAGGTTTCGCTGCGTATTTCTTTGTTTACGATGACCAAAATGTCCACCCCGTCTACGCTTCCAATCAGCACTCAACACGTTATGCGCCAGTTTTCGCGGCGTGGGGACCTGACCGACGCACAGTTTCTTTATGGCGAAATTGCTCGGCGCATGGACGAAAGATTACGGCTCATCCGGCTTGAACCTTCGCTCATGCTGGATGCGGGCTGTGGCGCAGGTCAACAATTCCACCTTTTGCATAAACGCTACCCGAACGCCCACTACCTTGGGCAAGACCTCAATCCAGCGCTCTTGCGTCACGCAAAAAATTACGTCCGGCCATATTTACCAGGGAAGCTGCGCGGCTGGTTCAATAAACAGCGAGGGGTCAAGCCGCTTGCAACGTGGCTGGAGAACGATCTGTCACAGACAGAACTGACACCAGAATCCCTTGATCTGGTCTGGTCAAATCTGGCCTTGCACTGGCATCCCGCCCCGCACGAAGTGTTAGCTGAATGGGGGCGAATCCTCAAGCTCAATGGCCTGGTATTTTTTTCCTGCTTTGGTCCGGCAACGATGCAAGAATTACGTGCAGCGCTCATTACTGCAGGGTTGCAAACGACCACACCAAGCTTTGTAGACATGCATGATTTTGGCGATCTGCTCATTGAAAAAGGTTTTGCAGACCCCGTTATGGATCAGGAGGTTCTGACACTTACTTACAAGACCCCTGAAAAACTGCTCGACGACGTGCGAGCGCTTGGCGGCAATCCTGCACTAGGTAGAAAAGCGGGACTCAGCGGAAAAAGCTGGCGCGCACGGCTGCTCCATGCACTGGAGTCACAGCGACGCGAGGATGGCAACATTCATCTGACGATTGAGGTGGCGTATGGTCATGCCTGGCGCACGGGTACGCTACGTTCTACCCCGAGCGAAACCCGGATCAGTGTCAGTGCGATCCAGCGCAAAGCTGCCGGATAGCACTGAACTGCGAGCATGAACGCTCCACATCGGGATTAAATAAATGCCGCGTAAGCTTTGCTAGCCATATAGGCGGCCAAGCCAAACAGCAGGAATGCAAAAATACGCTTGAGTGTTTTAACTGGCAGGCTATGGGCCACACGTGCGCCAATCGGTGCAGTCATGACACTGAAAATCGCCAGGACCAGTAAGGCCGGCCAGTAGATAAAGCCAACCATTTGGGGTGGCAGATCAGACTGGCTCATGCCTGACCAGACATAACCAATCGTATTGGCCAAGGCGATCGGAAAGCCCAGTGCGGCTGAAGTCCCAACGGCTTGATGCAAGGGCACATTACACCAGAGCATGAAAGGTACGGAAACAAAGCCACCACCGGCGCCCACCAGCCCTGACAAAAAACCAATCCCGGCGCCTGCCCCAGCGGTCCCCACAGGACCTGGCATCTGACGCGAAGGCTTAGGTTTTTTATCGCGCAGCATCTGATAGCCGGAATAGCTCACAAAGATCGCGAAAAACAGTGCAAGCCAACTGGTTTTAAGCGCGGAGAACACCGCGCCGCCTGAGAGCAGACCGCCCAACACAATGCCAGGTGTAAAGGCCAGTACGAGATCCCAGCGTACGGCACCTTTTTTCTGGTGTGCACGCACGCTCGAGATAGAGGTAAATAAAATCGATGCCATGGAGGTAGCAATCGCGGCATGCACCACCAAGTGGGCAGGCAGGCCTTGCCAAGTCAGCAGCAGCGTCAGAAAAGGCACGAGCAACATTCCCCCGCCAATTCCCAGCAGACCGGCAGCAAAGCCGGTCACACAGCCCAATATGGCAAGAAAAACAATAAATAAGGGGTCCATTTGCGTAATCTCAATCTGTACGTTCTGAAAGTGGCTCAGTATACTGATTGGTCAAGCCTGCGACTAGCTCGCCAATCTTGTAGCATCACTCTATGGACTCACTCGATACAGAAGTTTTAAAACACGCACTGGACTGGTGCGAGAATGGACACGCCGTTCACTTGGCCACCGTGGTCAAAACCTGGGGCTCCGCCCCCAGACAAGCTGGGGCCATGCTGGCCGTGCGGGCAGATGGTCGCGTAGTGGGCTCCGTCTCCGGTGGCTGCATTGAGGACGATCTGATCCTGCGCGCCCAGGAGGGCAGATTACCGTCCAAACCGGAACTCGTTCTATACGGCGTCTCCCAGGAAGAAGCCGCACGTTTTGGCTTGCCCTGTGGCGGTACGCTCAAGCTCGTGATTGAGCCGCTTGAACCCCACAGTTGGCTTGAGCAAGTTGTTCAAACCACGCAGCAACAAAAATTAATTGGACGCTGGCTTGATCTGAAATCCGGCCAATCGACTCTGACGGACGCACGCCCCGGACAACTTACCGAAGTCAACGAATCAGGCTGCCATTTTGTCTATGGTCCGCACTGGCGACTACTGATCATCGGGGCGAATCAGACTGCGCGCGCTTTGGCGCAAATCGCCATCATGCTGGAGTTTCAAGTCATTATTTGCGATCCGCGCGAAGAGTTCACTGCGGACTGGGATCTGGCTGGCGTAAGCATGCAATCAGGCATGCCAGACGACGCTGTCAGCGCTATCCGCACGGACTCACGTACTGCGATCGTCGCCATCACACACGACCCAAAACTCGACGACATGGCACTGCTTGAAGCGCTCATCTCACCCGCTTTTTATGTGGGTGCACTGGGTTCGGTACGCAATCAGAGTAAACGTCGCGAGAGGTTGCTAAGTTTTGATCTGACTGAAAAGGATCTCGATCGCCTGCATGGTCCGGTTGGTCTGGCCATCGGCAGCAGAACGCCCGCTGAGATCGCCGTGGCGGTCGCAGCAGAGCTGGTTCAGGTTAGAAGAAAATTTGAAGATGAACGCGTCGGCGGCCTGGATCAGCCTCCCGGCTGAGCCGTGCACGCACTGGAGAGGTTTTACCTCTCAGGTGCTACGTTTGCGCGACTCAATGCCGAGCTGCTTGAGCTTGCGATATAAGTGGGTTCTTTCGAGTCCTGTTTTTTCAGAGACACGTGTCATGCTGTTATTTTCACGACCAAGGTGATATTCGAAATACACCCGCTCAAAGGCATCGCGGGCTTCACGCAATGGCTGGTCCAGGGTGATGTCACCAAGTAAGCTCTTGTCAACGACAGCAGCCACAGGCTCCGCAGGGATAGGCTCAGGAGTCTGAAGCAAAACCGGCGCAGCTGTGAGGCTTGGCGGCACATTGCCCGACAAAGGCTTCACGATCGGCATCCGACCGCGGGCCAAGCCTGCCGAAACGGTCTTGAGCAAACGCTGCAAAGTAATCGGTTTTTCTAGAAAATCGATCGCACCGATGCGTGTCGCTTCCACCGCGGTATCGATGGTGGCATGGCCACTCATCATGATCACAGGCATATCCAGCAGACCTTGCGAGCCCCATTCTTTCAGGAGTGTGACTCCATCGGTATCAGGCATCCAGATATCCAGCAAAACGAGATCAGGCCGGATGCGCAGACGCGCGGCACGGGCCTGAGAAGCATTCTCGGCGAGCTCTATCGTGTGTCCTTCGTCGTACAGAATTTCGGAAAGCAACTCGCGGATTCCGATCTCATCGTCGACAACTAAAATTCGGGCCATAAATATCTTTTTACCTGTTACATACGTGCATTATCGTTCTGTTATGACTTTGCGTCCACTCGCACACTTAATTGCGTCAGCAAAATCGAAATCCGGGCCCCACCATCGCGGCGGTTTGACAGATCAATTCGTCCACCGTGCTCATCAATGATTTTACGCACGATTGCCAACCCGAGCCCTGTTCCCTGCGCTTTGGTCGTCACATAAGGCTCAAAAGCCCGCTGCAGGACCTGCGCAGAAAAGCCCGGCCCGTTATCCATCACGGTAAATCTGACAGCCGACTGTGAAGCACCATCGTGATTACCGGCTTCGGTTAACTGCGTACTCACCTCAATCAGCCCCCCGGACGACACTTCAGACAACGCATCGCGAGCATTGGCTAACAAGTTATGAATCACTTGTCTGAGCTGTGTGGGATCACCAAGGATGAGTGGCAAGTCCTCGGCCAAACTGACTTCGAGTTTCCAGGCATGCATGCTATCGACCGCCTGCGCGTCCTCTGGGTTCCAGCCATAGAGCGCCAACACCTCGTCTACCAAGGCGTTGAAATCCACTGGGATCATTTCCACGGCAGGTTTACGTGCATATTCCCGAAAATCATCCACCATATGTTTAAGTGAACTGACCTGATTCACGATTGTGTTAGTTGCGCGCTCCAGTAACTGAGCGTCGGCAGGCTCAAGCTTGTCCGCGAGCTTCATCGCCAGTCGCTCAGCAGAGAGCTGAATGGGTGTCAGGGGATTTTTAATTTCATGCGCCAGGCGTCGGGCGACTTCGCCCCACGCCACGCTGCGATTGGCAGAAATGACTTCCGTAATATCATCGAAAACGACCATATAGCCGTTATCCCGATCATCGACCCGCAAATGCGTACCGCGAGCGAGCAAAATCAAACTGTGTGACTGGACGTCTGCGGTCGATCCCCGCAGGGTGATTTCAAATTGCTCCTGCCAGTGCACTCGCTCCGAACCGACCGCTACATGATCGGCAAAGGCCTGACGGATCCTGCGTGCAAAATCCAGCATATCGTCAATGGTCTCAAGCGGCCGGCCAGGAACTGCACGTAAGTCAGCACCGAGGATAGTCTGTGCGCCTTGATTAAACGTTGTTACACGAAACTGCTCATCAAACACCAGCACCCCTGCAGACAAATTCGACAATACACTTTCAAGATAGACGTTAGAGCGCTCGAGCTGCTGGCGATTACTCTCAACCATGCGACGCGCATCGTCGAGTTGACGCGTCATCGCGTTAAAGGAACGCGTAAGCTGGCCGACCTCATCTCTGGAGAGTGATTCGGGCAAGGCTCTGAAATCTCCCACGCTTACGGCCTGAGTGCCCGAGGCTAAGGCGAGCAGTGGCCTGACCAGATGTTTAGACAGGTAAAGCGCGATGGCGATGGCTGCAAAAACAGCCAGCAACAAAGCCAATGTCAACGTGACGCCGAATAGGCGGCGAAGGCTTTCACGGGACTGTGCCAATTCCTGATAGTCGTTATAGCCAGCGTCCACTTCACGGATATTGCGGGCGATTTTTTCAGAAACCGGATGCACGAGTTGTAGCCAGCGCGACTCGGAATTCACTCCTAACGAGCCGTCATTTCTCTCCGGACTACTGAGCGGCACGATGACCCGCAATTGCAAACCCGCCTCGACGGCTGCAATCGTCGGGTCGTCAGAGTCAACAGCCGAATAGCCTCGTGCAATCCTGAGCTGATTCATCACCGCCGCAGGTGGCAACAGCGGCAGCAGCGAACCCAATTTATCCGATGAAAACGCAACTAAGCGTCCGCTACCCGTAAATACCATCACATCGATCGAGCCATTAGATTCACGTAAGCGCGTCAAGATGGTTGAGATTTCTGTATCGGGCGCGTTGTTAAGCTCAGGAGCCATCACACGCGCCCGCGCATCAAGCTCCGTCAGCTGAGCATCCAGCGCAGCGCGACCCAGGGCCTGGCCTGACTCCAGCGCCGTATCCACGCGAACGTTAAACCACGACTCGATTGAGCGCGACATAAACTGAACCGACAGGGTATAGATCAATGCACCGGGTAAGACACCAATGAGCGCAAAAGCTAACGCAAACCGCGCGGTCAGCCTGGCGCCAAATTTTCCACGCCAACGTTGCAGAATCAGTCGGCCGGTCAGAAAGACAACCCAGATGAACAAGGCAAGCGCCAGCGCACCGTTGAGCCATAGCAGCAAGGTCTGGTATTGCGCAACCCGAGATGCGTTTCCGGTCGACCAGGCTAATAAACCAAACAGCGTCACGCCGCTAATAATGCCGACGATCAACGCGAGTCTGAGTAACCAGTTCATCGCTTAGGCACGGCGCGTAAACAACGCGTAGAAAAAACCATCGTGACCCGCCGGTAGCTCGGCACTCGGCAACGTAGGAAGCAACTGGCCTGGCGCCTCCAGACGCACAGCTTGCGCATGGCGAGCCAGAAAAGCCTGGGCCTGCAACTCACACTCCTCAGGAAAGATCGAGCACGTCACTAGCAGCAGCTTGCCACCCGGTGCCACAACACTCCAGAGCGAGTCAAGAATTTCGCGCTGCAATTTAACCGTCTGGGCAATGTCTTCGCGTCGGCGCAACCAGCGAATATCAGGGTGACGGGCGACAATGCCTGAAGCGGTACACGGCACATCGGCCAGTACCGCGTCAAAGGGCTTTTCGTCCCACCACAGATGCGTGCGAATCGCACTTTCTGCGATTAATTTGACGCCAGGACGCAGCAGTTTCAAACGCTTGAGGTTTTGTTCAACACGCGTCAGACGTTGCGCGTCAATATCCAGCACCGTCAGATCAACATCGGCCAGTTCAAGCAGATGAGCCGTTTTGCCACCCGGCGCCGCGCACGCATCAAGCACGCGCATACCTGGTTTGATATCAAGCAAGGGCGCGGCAAGCTGTGCGCCGGCATCTTGTACCGACCACCAGCCTTGGTCATAGCCAGGCAAGGACGCAATCGGTCGCGGCGTATCTAACACCAGCCCAGCCGGGCCAAAGGCGGTGGCGACGATGTCTTTGGCGGCAAAGGCTTGCTGGACCGCCTCGCGTGTTGTCTGGCGAAGATTCACCCTTAACGTCAGAGGGGGGTGTTGGTTCGCGGTATGAAGCAAGCTTTGCCAGGTATCGGGATACGCTTTTTTAAGTGCCTTGATCCACCAGACGGGGTGGTTCCATTGCGCTTCGAGGTCATCGGCGATTTGTGCAAGCAAGGCGGTGCGCTCGCGTTGAAAACGCCTGAGTACGGCATTAACGAGACCTTTGTAATTGACCAGAGAGCGCTGCAATTGCGTGGCCTGCACGCTTTGATCCACCAGAGTGTGTGCGGTATACAGCGGCGCAGTCGGGTCGCGCCCAGAGGCATCGTCCTGCATGGCCACGTCTAGCAAGAGCAAGGCAAGCCCCACCAGCGCACCGATAATCGGGCTGGACGGCTCGCGTTGAACCAGCAGTCGACGGATCGCGATCGCCTCGCCCCAATGACGCATGGCATAAAAGGCTAGTGCCTGGGCAGAGGGGCGCAACTCGGCGGGGATGTCGGCCAAAGCTTCGGTGAGCGACTGGCCCCCCTCAACGGCGGCAACAGCGCGTGCGGCAGCCAACAGGCTGTTGGAAAGTGCAGGTGCAGGATGGTTCATACCCTGATTGTAGGGTGTTGTGAGCATTATCGGGAAAATCGGAGACGCAGAATCTGCCAAATCCATGCGTAATCCCCGCACAAGTTAAAATTCGCACCTTGTATCTTTACGGGCACATGCCCCTCAGGTGTCAGCTATGTCCTCCCCAAAAGTCGGTTTTGTCAGTCTTGGTTGCCCCAAAGCACTCGTAGACTCCGAACGTATCCTCACGCAACTGCGCACAGAGGGCTATCAAATCGTGCCCGATTATGACAATGCCGACGTAGTCGTGGTCAATACCTGTGGCTTTATCGACAGCGCCAAAGCCGAGTCTCTTGAGGCGATTGGAGAGGCGATCGCAGAAAACGGAAAAGTCATTGTCACCGGTTGCATGGGTGTTGAGGAGTCCGTCATTCGCGCGGTCCATCCTAGCGTGCTGGCTGTCACCGGGCCACAACAATACGAGCAGGTTGTGCGTGCGGTGCACGCAGCCGCCCCGCCGAGCACTTCGCATGACCCATTTCTGGACTTGGTTCCGCCTCAAGGTATCAAACTCACGCCCCGCCACTACGCCTATCTGAAAATTTCTGAAGGCTGTAACCACCGCTGCAGTTTTTGCATTATCCCTTCCATGCGCGGGGACTTGGTCAGCCGCCCAGTCGGGGATGTGCTGGATGAGGCGCAGCGTCTGGCCAAGGCCGGGGTAAAAGAGCTGCTGGTTATTTCGCAAGATACGAGTGCCTATGGCGTCGATGTGAAATATCGCAGCGGCTTCTGGAATGGTCGTCCAGTCAAAACTCGCATGACAGAGTTATGCGATGCGCTGTCCGAGCTCGGCATCTGGGTGCGCCTGCACTATGTATACCCCTACCCCACAGTGGATGAAGTCATCCCTCTCATGGCTGCGGGCAAAATTTTGCCTTATCTGGATATTCCTTTTCAGCATGCCAGCCCACGCATTCTCAAGGCCATGAAACGCCCAGCATTCGAGGACAAGACGCTCGCCCGTATTCACAAGTGGCGTGAGCAATGCCCTGACCTGACCATCCGCTCGACATTTATTGTTGGTTTTCCAGGCGAGACGGAAAGTGATTTCCAATATTTGCTGGACTGGATGACCGAGGCACAACTCGACCGGGTTGGCTGTTTCCAATACTCTGCAGTGGATGGCGCGCCTGCCAATGCGCTGGACGGTGCCGTACCTGAAGAGGTTAAACAAGAGCGCTGGGATCGTTTCATGGCGCATCAACAAGCGATCTCAACGGCTCGCCTGGCCAAAAAAGTCGGCAAAGAAATCGACGTGCTGATTGACGAGGTCGACGAGGATGGTGCGGTCGGTCGCTCGAGTGCCGATGCACCAGAAATCGATGGAAATGTTTTTGTCAGCAGCGACGAAACGCTCAAGCCAGGTGATATGGTGCGCGTGCGTGTGACCGAGTCTGACGAATATGACCTCTGGGCCGATAAGATCTGATCCGCAATTAACTTTACTTGCGCAGTCACAACCTTGAGCACAAAGATGATCACTCCCGTCCACTCGCCGTTGCGCGTAGGCTTCGCCGGTACGCCGGAGTTTTCACGCCTGGCTTTACAGGCCATTCTGGATGCGGGCTTTATCGTCCCTCTTACTCTGACGCAACCCGATCGCCCGGCCGGACGTGGACTTAAGCTCACACCGAGCGCAGTGAAACAGTTAGCGCTCACTCACAACATTCCTGTCGCGCAGCCACGCAGCTTGCGGCTGGACGGCAAATTTCCCGACGAAGCCCTGGCAGCACAAACCTGTCTGGTCGCCGCTCAGCTTGACGTACTGGTTGTCGCGGCCTACGGATTGATTCTGCCTCAATGGGTACTCAGCCTGCCACGTTATGGCTGCCTGAACATTCATGCCAGTCTGCTGCCTCGCTGGCGTGGCGCCGCCCCCATTCAGCGCGCCATTGAAGCGGGCGACAGCCAGACCGGTGTCACCATTATGCAAATGGATATTGGACTGGATACCGGCGACATGTTGCTGGTCGAACCCTTGCCGATCGAGTCAACAGACAACGCGGCCACCCTGCATGACAAGCTCGCCAAACAAGGCTCACGCCTCATTATTGCGGCCTTGCATGCACTGCAGAAAAACGCGCTGACGCGAACCCCACAGCCAGAGCAGGGAGTGACCTACGCCGCCAAGCTCGACAAGGCAGAGGCCGCACTCGATCTTACCCAGTCAGCCGAGATGCTCGCCCGCCGTATCCGTGCATTCAATCCAGCACCCGGTGCCACAGTCTTGCTGCCAGGAATCAATGAACCGGTAAAAGTCTGGAACGCCATCTGCGTGGACGATCGCACGCATTCATTACCAGGGGCCGTTCTCCAAAAATCTGAGCTAGGCATAGATATTGCCTGCGCGCAGGGCACGCTGAGGTTGCTTGAGTTACAGCGCGCCGGGGGCAAACGCCAACCTGCGGCAGTGTTTATTCAGGGATGGTCAGACAAATAATCCGTCAGCTCACGCTGTCGTGCGCCTGTTGAGTTTCTTTGATTTTCATCCAGAGAATGATTGATGACAGGACCAGGGTAATCGCATTGGCGATGGTCACAGGGATCGATTCAATCATCACGCCATACACCAACCAAAAGCAGATGCCCATTGTGAATAGCACATACATGGCTAATGAGATCGAGCGGGTATCGCGCGTTCGGATGACTTGCAAAGTTTGAGGAAAAAAAGCCGCAGTCGTCATGAACGCGCCGATATAACCAATAATTTCGACGTGCATGAGTCTGCCTTGTTAGACGCGTTCGAGTTCGCGCTGTTCTTTGCGCAAGCGCGCCTTTAGACGAGTTTGCTTGAGCATCGATAAATGCTGTACGAAAACCTTGCCGTTGAGATGATCGATTTCGTGCTGAATACAGACTGCCAATAACTCATCGGCGTCAAATTCAAAGGGCTTGCCATCCAGATCCAGTGCCCGTACACGGACTTCGGCAGGTCGCTCGACTTCGTCATAGACTCCCGGTACTGACAAGCAGCCTTCTTCGTAGGTTTTCAACTCCCGACTGCGATCGATAATTTCAGGATTGATTAAAACCATCAAATCATCTTTGTCCTCGCTGACATCCATCACGACAACACGCTCATGCACGTTGATTTGTGTGGCGGCCAGCCCAACACCTGGGGCGTCATACATTGTCTCTGCCATATCAGCGACCAGCTTACGGATGCGGTCGTCAACCACAGCTACAGGTTTCGCGACCTGATGCAGTCGTTTGTCGGGGTAATGGAGAATAGTGAGCAAAGCCATGGGACACTGAAAGTAAGCGGTTGATAGTACATTTTAATGCTATGGCAGGACATTTCAAGCATAGCGTGGCATCGCACGTATCATTTGAGCGTGTCACACTAAAAAGATGACTCAAGCCACCTCCAAAAAAGACCTCGCCCGTCACCAGTTCGATGCGGCGCTCGAATGGTCGCAAACACCCAACCAGTATTTGCTGACCCAAGATCATCCAGACTATCCAAAGCTCCTGCTCCACACACCAAGTGCTCCTCCTTTGCTCTTTGCGAAGGGGGATTTGCAGCAGCTCAAAAAGGAAGCAATTGCCATCGTCGGGGCACGAAACGCCTCGCGTGATGGTCAAGCCAATGCACAGGCCTTTGCGCGTTTCCTCTCGGATCACAGCTGGTGCATCGTCAGTGGGCTGGCTCAGGGTATCGATGCGGCCGCTCACGGTGGCGCACTGCTTGACTGCGCAAACGACAGCACAGGCGGCACAATTGCCGTACTCGGTACGGGTATCGACAAAGTCTACCCCGCAACCCATCAGCTATTAGCCGAAAAAATCTTGAGTCAGCGTGGACTCATCCTCTCAGAATTTCCGCTGGGAACACCCGCCAAGCCTAAAAACTTCCCCAGACGCAATCGGATTGTGGCCGGACTTTCACGCGGAGTATTAGTGATCGAGGCAGCCCTTCGCAGTGGCTCACTGATTACTGCGCGACTGGCTTGCGAAATGGGTCACGAGGTCTTTGCCATGCCGGGTTCCATTCATTCGCCGCTTTCTCGCGGGCCGCACGCGCTGATTAAACAGGGTGCAAAGCTTGTCGAGTCAGGTGCAGATATTCTGACCGAACTCTCTCACTTCCACCCCGGGGTCCAATTCACCCCCGAGCACAGGGTATCCACAGCCTCCTCAAAACCAACAAGCGCACCGCTGTCCCCGATCTGGGGCGCAATCGGCTACGATCCTGTGTCAGAGGACACTTTGCTCGGTCGTACACAAATGATCCCCGCGCTATTGCAAACAGAACTGCTTCACCTCGAGTTAGAGGGATATATTGAGCGCTTGCCCAGTGGGCATATTGTCAGGAAATAAATATGGCACTTCCTAGTTTCGTAAAAATTGTCGAGGTCTCACCCAGAGATGGCCTGCAAAACGAACAAAACATGATTTCAACTGCCACTAAAGTTGAACTCATCAATCGCCTGAGCCAGGCGGGCTTTAAAAATATCGAAGCGACTTCATTTGTGTCCCCTAAGTGGACACCCCAGATGGCCGATGCCGCGGATGTCATGTTGCAGATTTCGCGGCATCCCGGCACCCTCTATTCAGTACTGACGCCCAATATCAAAGGATTTGAAGGCGCGCTGGCTGCACGCGCAGACGAGGTCGTGATTTTTGGAGCTGCCAGCGAGGCCTTCTCGCAAAAGAACATCAACTGCTCGATCGCAGAGTCGATCGATCGCTTCGAGCCCGTCGCCGCGGCCGCACATGCCGCGGGTTTGCGCTTGCGTGCGGCGTTAAGCTGCGCAATGGGCTGCCCTTATCAGGGTGAAGTACCGATTGCCGATGTCGTACGGGTTGCCAAACGATTTGCCGATATGGGCTGCCATGAAATTGATATCGCGGATACGATTGGCGTGGGCACACCCAAGCGCGTCGGTGAAGTGATGCGGGCGGTCACGGAAGTTGTAGATCCGAAACGTATCTCTGGTCACTTTCATGATACCTACGGCCAATCACTTGCGAATATTTTTGCCTCCATGGAAGTCGGCATTTCAATATTCCATACCTCGGTGTCCGGCCTGGGGGGCTGTCCTTATGCTAAAGGCGCGACCGGTAACGTCGCAACTGAAGATGTGCTGTTTATGCTTACGGGGATGGGGATCGATACAGGCGTAGACTTTGATGCCGTGGTGGAGATCGGCCAATGGATGTCTGCACAATTAAATCGCACAGGCGGTAGTCGCGCTGGCAATGCAATTACAGCTAAAAAGCGCACAACATGAGAAAACACTTCTCCTTATTGTTGGGCCTGTTTGGCCTATGTGCGCTGTTGATGACGGCCCCCAGTTTCGCACAGCAATGCAGCATTACGCTCGAAACCGATGACGCGATGCGGTTTAGCCCATCCGAAATTGAGGTCCCAAAAACCTGTGAAAAGTTTACCGTCCAGCTTAAACACGTCGGTCGGCTACCCAAACTGGCCATGGGCCATAACTGGGTACTCGTCAAACAATCAGATATCAATGGGGTCGCGCGCACGGGTATGGCCGCAGGTCTTGCCCTCGAATACATTGAGCCCACTGACACGCGCGTGATTGCGCATACTGGCTTGATTGGAGCGGGCGAATCAACCTCTGTCACCTTTGCTGTCAGCAAACTCATCGATGGCGTGCGCTATAGTTTTCTCTGTACCTTTGCGGGTCACTCTCCCATCATGCAGGGCACACTAGAACTTGCACGTTAATTTTTGCATCACGGATATCCATATGAATTTTATGCACCTGAACATTTATTCAACCCCTCTGAGTCTGATCAGAAACATTCTCCTGCGGGTCAGTGCTTGCGCGGCGTTGCTGTTGACAGGCTCAGTCACGTGTATGGCAGCAGATTTCACCGCTGGCTCACTGCAGCTCAACGACCTCTGGATACGCGCATCGGTGCCGGGCCAGACCAATGGCGCGGGTTATCTGCAAATCATCAATCCAGGCGCAGCCGCTGACAAGCTCATTGCAGTTCAATCTGACGCGGCAACCCGCGTCGAACTGCATACGGTCATTACTGAAGATGGCGTGGCAAAAATGCGTCAGGTACAAGGCGTTGACATTCCTGCGCATGGTGACGCCAAACTTGCGCCAGGTGGCTATCACGTTATGTTTTTACAGCTCACTGGGCCATTCAAACAAGACAGTCTGATCCCTGTTGTACTTAAGTTTGAAAAAGCAGGTGAAGTCCGCGTGAATTTCACCGTCAAACCCTCGACCTACAACCCGGGCAATCAGGGCGCAGCGGCTGCGCACGGTCATGGCTCAGGGATGAAACACTGAGTCAATATTCAAATTCAAACCAGAGGCGGTCGCGACCCGAACATAGCAGAACCCACGCGAATCTCGGTCGAGCCCTCCTCAATGGCTAATTCGAAATCACCGCTCATCCCCATCGACAATCGCTCTAACGAAATGCCCGCGATGCCTTCTTGCCGGGCATGATCACGTAACTGCCGCAATTTCGAAAAACAAGCACGCACAGCTTGAGGGTCTTGAGTGAGTTCAGCCATCGTCATCAGGCCCTGTACGCGCAACGTATCGAAACGCGTCAGGTCACGCAGGAATTTCGTCAGCTCGGAGGCTTCCAGACCGGATTTAGACTCTTCGGGGGAGGTTTTAACTTGCACCAGGACATCAATGGATCGGCCCTCGCCTTGCAGTCGGCGATCGAGCGCCTCGGCAAGCTCTAGACGGTCCAGCGATTGCAACTCATGCGCCAGGCGGGCGACCTCTTTGGCCTTGTTGGTTTGTAATTGTCCAATCACCACCCATTGAATATTACAGTCCTGAAGCAAAGGCGCTTTCAGAGCAATTTCCTGGGTGCGATTCTCACCAAAACGGTGGAAGCCCAGACTGACGGCTTCACGGATGGCCACATCATCAAAGGTCTTGCTGACAGGAAGCAATGTCACCTCCGCAGGATCGCGGCCTACGCGTGCACAGGCTGCAGCCATACGGTTGCGGATTGCTTGCACTCTCATTTCCATTGTGTCTGCGGCCATTCCCGACTCCTGTTTGCTTCGTAACACCATTTTACTGACTTCACCCATGGCTCGGCTGACAACCATCTAGTCATCCATGTGGCTACGTGCCCAAGCACGCCCCATCTTTGCGCGCACCAAAATTATCTCTCGAATTAAAGGCACCAAAATAGTGCCTGCGCACTCTTTCAAGGCAAAACTAGGTTTGTCTCGGCACCAAATACCCTCTCCACGCCTTGCTTTCGCCCCTGCGAGGGCTAATTTAGCGCTTGCGAGACAACATCTGGCACGCCTTTTGCTTATACCTCTCCAAGCATGGCCCAACCTTGATTGGAAGCTGTGCGGTACTCAAACCAACACGGCTCACGCCGAACAGACAACGACCCAGGAGTTAACAGATGAAACGCAGATCAGCTCTTAAACAGCTCACCGCTGTCAGCCTTTTGGCAATGTCAGGCTTTACCGCTCAGTCATTCGCAGCAGAAGACACCATCAAAGTTGGTATTTTGCATTCCTTGTCAGGCACGATGGCCATCTCTGAGACATCGCTCAAAGACGTCGCCCTCATGACCATTGACGAAATCAACGCCAAAGGTGGCGTGAACGGCAAAAAACTCGAAGCCGTGATCGTCGATCCCGCCTCAAACTGGCCCTTATTCGCAGAAAAAGCGCGTCAACTGATCGACAAAGACAAAGTTTCTGTTGTGTTCGGTTGCTGGACTTCGGTTTCACGTAAATCAGTGCTGCCAGTTTTCAAAGAGCTCAACAGCCTGTTGTTCTACCCCGTACAGTATGAAGGCGAAGAACTCGAGAAAAACGTGTTCTACACCGGCGCAGCACCAAACCAGCAGGCCATTCCAGCTGTTGAATACCTGATGAGCGAAGACGGCGGCGGCGCAAAGCGTTTTGTGTTGCTCGGTACCGACTACGTTTACCCACGTACTACCAACAAGATTTTGCGTGAATTCCTGCACTCGAAAGGCGTGAAAGACAGCGACATCGACGAGGTCTACACACCATTTGGACATTCGGACTATCAAACCATCGTTGCAAACATCAAGAAGTTTTCAACCGGTGGCAAGACAGCTGTTATTTCCACAATCAACGGCGACTCTAACGTTCCTTTCTACAAAGAGCTCGGCAACGCCGGCCTGAAAGCAACCGACGTGCCAGTGGTCGCGTTCTCAGTGGGTGAAGAAGAACTGCGTGGCGTGGACACCAAGCCTCTGGTCGGCCACCTGGCTGCCTGGAACTACTTCGAATCAATCAAGAATCCAGTGAACGCTGAGTTTGTCGCTAAGTGGAAAGCTTATGCCAAAGCTAAAAACCTGCCAAACTTCGCCACAGCGGTGACCAACGATCCAATGGAAGCCACCTACGTCGGCATGTACATGTGGAAACAAGCCGTTGAGCAAGCAAAATCGACCGATACCGACAAAGTGATCGCAGCGATGGGCGGCCAGAAATTCGCAGCACCAGACGGATTCACAATCGAAATGGACAAAACCAATCATCACCTGCACAAGCCAGTCTTCATCGGCGAAATCCAGGCTGACGGCCAGTTCAATACCGTGTGGAAAAGCAAAGGTCCAATCCGCGCTCAGCCTTGGAGCCCATTCATCAAGGGTAACGAAGGCAAGCAAGGTCTTTGATATATTAGCTGTTAGAACAACAAATGAGACTGCAACAACATGGCTGTGATTTACCCCTTCTTGAAAAGGTTGATGTGTGCCGTGCTGCTGGTGCTCCCAGCGTACACATGCGTTGCCGCAGACTTGGTCGACCGTGCAGTATTAAGCGGCCTGGCTAGCGACAATAACAACGACAAGATCGAGGCGATCACAGCGTTGGGGCAGCTCTCCCACCCAGAGGCCGCCGCTATTCTGGCGGCCCTTGGTGCAGGCAAAGTTTTAGTGACGGCGGACGGCACAGTGCTCGTGTCGCTCGCTGCGGATAAAGCACTGAATCCCGCGACCGGTGAAACGGTCGCGCCTCCTACTGACGCGCAAACCGTCAACATGAACAACCGACTGCGTCGCGCACTTCAGGGCGCGCAAGCCAGTGCGGAACTATTCTCTCCCGTTGCCGCCACCCGCCTCGCTGCAGCAGTACGACTGCAAAAAGAAGCGGATGCCGGACGCACACCCGTGATTGAGCGCGCGCTCAATCAGGAAAAAGATCCGGAGATCAAACTCGCGCTCAATATTGCGCTGGCAAGCTCTGCGATCAAAAGTAGTGACGCTGCGGTACGAACCAAAGCGGTGATTGCTTTAGGTGAAAGCAAAAATCCAGCGTTCAAACCCGTCCTCGCAGCACTGCTGGCAAAAGATTCAGCCGGTGCGTTTGCTGAGCCCGACGCAGAAGTACGTAACGCAGCCAAAAAATCCCTCGAGCAAATTGAAAGTCATCAAACGATCGTCAGCTGGGTCGGCAACCTCTTTTACGGTATCAGTCTAGGCAGCGTATTGTTGCTCGCCGCCTTAGGTTTGGCCATTACCTTTGGTCTGATGGGCATCATCAATATGGCGCACGGCGAACTATTGATGATTGGTGCCTATGCAACGTACTTGGTACAAAGTTTTTTCAAACAATATTTGCCTGGTGCGCTGGACTGGTATGTTGTTGCTGCCTTGCCTGTCGCCTTTCTTATTACAGCACTAGTCGGCATGCTGCTTGAGCGCACAGTGATTCGATGGTTGTATGGACGTCCACTTGAAACATTGCTTGCGACCTGGGGAATCAGCCTGATTCTGATGCAAGCCGTACGCAGTATTTTTGGTGCGCAAAACGTTGAGGTCTCCAACCCCTCATGGATGAACGGTGGCATCACCGTACTTGGCAACCTGAGCCTGAGCTACAACCGCCTGGTCATCATCGGCTTTGCTATGTGCGTAGTGGTTGCCGTCTGGCTGGTACTGAATTACACACGCCTGGGTTTGTTTGTCCGCGCAATTACCCAGAACCGTCGAATGGCCGATTGTGTCGGTGTGCCAACCGGTCGCATAGATATGCTGGCCTTTGGACTCGGCTCAGGTATCGCAGGTCTTGCAGGGGTCGCGCTATCCCAGCTCAGCAACGTCGGTCCCGACCTCGGTCGTGGCTATATAGTTGACTCCTTCATGGTAGTGGTGCTGGGTGGCGTTGGACAGTTAGCAGGAACGGTCGTCGCTGCGATGGGCCTCGGTGCACTGAATAAATTCATTGAGCCTTTCTGGGGCGCAGTGATCGCAAAAATTGCGATCCTGCTGTTTATCGTCTTGTTTGTACAAAAACGTCCGCAAGGCCTGTTTGCACCTAAAGGGCGGAGCGCAGAATGACCTCTCTCACAACGCGTGCGTCTTTACTCGACGCGACAAACAACAATTTATTTTCTCCCAAAGCCTGGACAGGCATTGGTATCGTGGTCGTGTTTTTTGCCATGCTGCCCGTGCTGAATCTGGCTTTCCCTGCTGGTCATCCTCTGCATATTTCTGCGTTTGCGATCGCATTGATCGGGAAATTCATTTGTTACGCCATGGCCGCACTGGCACTCGATCTGGTGTGGGGCTATGCCGGGATTCTGTCACTCGGTCATGGTTTGTTTTTTGCGCTCGGCGGTTATGCCTGCGGCATGTATCTGATGCGTGTGGGCAAGCCCTCGCCTGAGATCGTGCCTGATTTCATGACCTTCCTGAGTTGGAAAACCTACCCCTGGTTCTGGTCCTTCACGGAGCATTTCTGGTACGCCATGTTGCTGGTCGTACTAGTACCCGGACTACTCGCCTTTGTGTTTGGTTATTTCGCCTTTCGCTCACGGATCAAAGGCGTGTATTTTTCTATCATCACCCAGGCACTGACCTTCGCGGCAATGCTGCTGTTCTTTCGCAATGAAACGGGCTTTGGTGGCAACAACGGTTTTACTGATTTCAAAACCATTCTCGGTTTTGACATTACGTCACCCCAGACGCGTGCGGTGCTTTACTGGGCGAGCCTGACTGCCTTACTGCTTGCCCTGGTTGTCGGTCGCGCGATCACTCAGTCAAAGCTCGGTCGCGTACTGACTGCCATCCGAGACTCCGAGAGTCGCCTGCGTTTTCTGGGATATGAGCCACTTGGTTTCAAACTATTTATCTGGACGGTCTCAGCGATCATCTGTGGCATTGCAGGCGCGCTCTACGTCCCCCAAGTCGGCATCATTAACCCCGGTGAAATGTCGACCGAGAACTCCATCGAAATGGTGATCTGGGTTGCCACAGGTGGGCGCGGCACACTGATCGGCCCGATCATAGGCGCGGGTGCGATCAATGGACTGAAAACCTGGTTTACCAGCGTGGTGCCTGAATTCTGGCTCTACGCGCTCGGGCTGATTTTTGTTTTGGTCACCCTCTTTTTACCTCAAGGGATTGTCGGACTCGTGCGCAAACTTGGCCAGCGAACAAAGGGGCAAGCATGAACACCATCAACCACGCACAGCTAGAGCAAGCCACGCAAAGCAATGGCCCGGGCGGCTCAGCCTCCTATGGCCGGGTTAAAACTCCCGGCGTTGATACGACCCATGGTGCAATTCTTTATCTCGAATCAATCAGTGTTGTCTTCGATGGATTTAAAGCACTGAATGATCTGTCGCTTGACATCGGCGTGGGCGAATTGCGCTGCATTATCGGCCCGAATGGTGCGGGTAAAACCACCATGATGGATGTCATCACCGGCAAAACAAAACCCACTGCTGGCACAGCCTTTTTTGGTCAGAATATCGATCTGACCAAGATGCAGGAGTCCGAAATCGCTGATGTCGGGATCGGTCGTAAATTTCAACGCCCCACTGTTTTTGAAAACCATTCGGTCTTTGAAAATCTTGAACTGGCCATGAAAACCAATAAGCACGTCAAGAAGACCTTGTTCGCTCGGCTCAACAGTTACGAGCGTGACAAAATCGCCGATACGCTTGAATTATTGCGCCTCATGGACGAATACAAACGACCCGCAGGACTGTTGTCGCACGGACAAAAACAGTGGCTCGAAATCGGTATGCTGCTGATGCAAGAACCCTTGTTATTGCTGCTCGACGAGCCTGTCGCAGGCATGACCGATGCGGAAACAGAACGCACCGGAGAGTTGCTCAACGACTTGCGTGGCAAGCATTCACTGGTCGTGGTCGAGCACGATATGGATTTTGTGAACCAGATTGCTCAGGGCGGCAAAGTCACCGTGCTGTGCGAAGGTTCCGTCCTGGCCGAAGGCACGATGCAGCAAGTTCAATCCGACCAGCGGGTCATCGAAGTGTATTTGGGACGATAGCGTGATGTTGGACGTTCAGAAAATCAATCAGTACTACGGCAGCAGCCATACCTTGCGCGGGATCTCCCTTGAGGTCAAACAAGGCGAATGCATGGCCTTGCTCGGTCGTAACGGCGTCGGCAAAACGACACTGCTGAAATGCCTGATGGGTGTGCAGCCCATTGCCTCCGGACAAGTCATGTTTGATGGCCAGGACATCAGCAAACTTGCCCCCCACCAGCGCGCAGCGCTCGGTATGGCTTATGTGCCTCAAGGGCGTGAAATTTTCGCCCGCCTGACTGTCGAGGAAAACATTCTGATGGGGATGGCTACAAAACCCAGCAGCAAAGCCCGTGAGATCAAGGGCGAAATTTATGAGTTGTTCCCCGTACTGAAATCCATGCTCTCGCGTCGCGGTGGCGACCTGTCTGGCGGCCAACAACAACAGCTCGCGATTGCACGCGCGCTGGTGGCTGAACCAAAACTCATCATTTTTGACGAACCCACCGAGGGCATTCAGCCCTCCATCATTAAAGATATTGGTCGCGTCATCGACCTGTTGCGCAATCGTGGTGACATGGCGATCGTGCTGTGTGAGCAATATTTCGACTTTGCCCGTGAATTGGCGGACCGGTTTGTCGTGCTTTCACGCGGCGAGGTGGTCGCTACAGGTAACCGCGCCGAAATGGATAGCGAAGAAGTTAAGCGCCATTTATCGGTGTAATACCTGGCGAGTTAAGACTTGCAGGCATCGCGGGATAAAAATACCTTAACAACCTTATAAACAGGGCGGCGCTCTGGTTCTGAGGTTGTTCTAGCGGTATGATTCCCGCACTCTAATTGCGGGACAAAAACCATGTGGGACGTAATCGTAGTCGGCGGCGGTAATGCCGCGCTGTGTGGCGCGCTAATGGCGCGAGAAGCCGGTGCAAGTGTTTTGCTGCTCGAAGCTTCACCTAAAGAATGGCGCGGCGGCAATTCACAACACACACGCAATCTGCGCTGCATGCACGATGCGCCGCAAGACGTACTGGTCGATGCCTATCCAGAAGAAGAATACTGGCAAGACTTGCTCAAAGTCACGGGCGGCCAAACCAATGAGGCCTTGGCGCGCATGGTCATTCGTGAGTCGTCGACGTGTCGTGACTGGATGCGCAAGCACGGTGTGCATTTTCAGCCACCGCTGTCTGGCACGCTGCACGTTGCACGAACCAACGCATTTTTTATGGGTGGTGGCAAAGCATTGGTCAATGCCTATTACCTGAGCGCCGAAAAACTCGGCGTAGATATCCTGTATGACTCACCGGTCGATGACCTCGAAATCAAAGACGGCAAATTTGTCGCCGCCATGGTGGGCGACAAGCGCTATGCCGGCCGTTCGGTGATTCTTGGCTGTGGTGGTTTTGAATCCAACCGCGAATGGGTGCGCGAGGCCTGGGGACAAAACGAACGTGGCGAGTGGCCAGCAGAAAACTTCCTGGTCCGGGGCACGCGCTACAACATGGGCGCAGTACTCAAAGTCATGATGCGCGAAGGCGCCGATACCATGGGTGATCCAACCCAGGCCCACTGCGTGGCGATTGATGCACGCGCGCCTCAATATGATGGTGGCATCGCCACCCGCCTGGATTGCGTGTCTCTTGGCGTGGTACTGAACTGCAATGCAGAGCGCTTCTATGACGAGGGCGAGGATTTCTGGCCTAAACGCTATGCCTTGTGGGGCCGTTTGGTCGCTCTCCAACCCAAACAAATCGCCTACACCATCATTGATGCCAAATCAGTCGGGCGTTTCATGCCGCCGGTCTTTACGGGCGTCAAAGCCGACACCTTGCCCGAACTTGCACAAAAACTCGGGCTAGATGAAACCGTATTCATGAAAACCATCAACGATTTCAATGCGGCCTGCCGCGTGGGCACCTTTGACCATACGATTCAGGATGATTGCCATACCGAGGGCGTGACTCCAGAGAAAACCCACTGGGCGCGTCCGATCGATACCGGACCGTTTTATGGCTATGCTTTGCGTCCTGGCATTACCTTTACTTACTTCGGTCTGGTGACAGACGAAAAATCAAGTGTGTTTTTTAATGGCCAAGCCAGTCCAAATATGTTCGCAGCTGGTGAAATCAGTGCTGGAAACGTCCTCGGCAAAGGCTACACAGCAGGCGTAGGCATGTCGATCGGTACTGCCTTTGGTCGTATCGCCGGCACACAGGCGGCAGCTGCCGCGAAAAAAATGAAAGAAGGAGCGCAACATGCAGTCGCTTGAATCACTTGCGCGCGAAGCGCAAAACCTGGCTGGCTCGACTGAGCACTCCATCAGCTGGCACAAAAAAGGCATCACGCAGAACGAAGCTGAAGTCGCGCGTGCCCTGCAAATCTGTAATGCTTGTCGTTATTGCGAAGGTTTCTGTGCGGTTTTCCCCGCCATGGCCCGCCGCCTGGATTTCGACAATAAAGCGGATCTGAATTATCTGGCGAATCTTTGCCATAACTGCGGCGCCTGTTTGCATGCCTGTCAGTACGCCCCTCCACACGAATTCATGGTGAACGTGCCCCAGGCGATGGCAAAAGTCCGGATGGAAACCTATACCGACTTTGCCTGGCCTGCCTCGTTAGGCAAGCTCTATAAAAACAACGGCGTGACGTTGTCGCTTGCCACAGCCTTTGGTCTGGTGCTGTTTTTGGTCCTCACCATTTTGTCGGCAGGCAATCTGCTCAGTCAGCCCCAAAGCGCGCCCTTAGCAGGTAATTTCTACGCGATTTTCCCACACAACACGCTGGCCTTAATGTTTGGTGTGGTGTTTGGCTTTGCCGTGCTTGCACTCGGAATCGGCGTCAGACGCTTCTGGAAAGAAATCACTCCCGGTCAAGCGACACAAGAGGCAATGTCTGAAGCTGCGCACAATGCCTTGAAACTAAAGTATCTCGACGGTGGCCACGGTGAGGGCTGTAACGACGAGGATGATCGCTTTACGCTGCGTCGTCGTCGTTTTCATCATCTGACTTTTTACGGTTTCATGCTGTGTTTTGCTGCAACCTCGGTGGCGACGCTCTATCACTACCTGTTTGGCTGGCAAGCGCCTTACGGCTATTTCAGCTTACCCGTCATACTGGGTACGGTTGGTGGTATCGGCCTGCTCGTAGGCCCTGCAGGCCTGCTATGGCTGAATCTCAAGCGCTCCCCCCTGCATGGTGATGCCGAACAAAAACCCATGGATCGCGCCTTTATCATCCTGCTGTTCCTGACCAGTCTGACCGGTCTGGGGCTGCTGGTCTGGCGCGAAACCAGTGCCATGCCACTGTTACTAGCCGTCCATCTTGGTATCGTGATGGCACTGTTCCTGACCCTTCCTTATGGAAAATTTGCTCACGGCATTTACCGTTGTGCCGCGCTGTTGAAATGGTCGATTGAAAAGCGTCAGCCAAACAAATTAAGTCTGGGATCAGACTGATTTTCATCTATTCAACCCAGGAGACCCGCATCATGCGTCAGTCATTTTTTTCTCGCATGCTGCTGGCCTCAGGATTATTAGCCAGTATCACCTCGCTTGGACTGATCGGCCAGGCTTGGGCGCAAACGTTCCCCACCAAATCCATCACACTGATCGTGCCCCACTCCGCTGGTGGCACCTCAGATATCCTCGCACGTACGCTTGCCGCTGAAGCCTCCAAAATCCTGAAACAACAAATCGTTGTAGAAAACAAAGGTGGCGCTAATGGCACCATCGCAGCCAAACAAGTACTCAGTGCCGCACCAGACGGCTACACCCTGATGCTGGCGACTGCGAGTACCCACGGCATCAATCCAACCCTCTATACCAATCTGCCCTATGACGCCGTGACGGATTTCAAACCCGTCACGTTGCTGGCTACGGTCCCCAATGTCTTAGTCGTTGGTAAAAATCTGAAAGACAAAATCAGCAACCTGCAGGAATTGCTCGCCTACATCAAGTCGCAAGGCGACAAAGCCAACATGAGCTCGTCCGGTGCTGGGACGCCTGGTCACCTCGCCAGTGAAATGATGAAGGCCTCAACCGGTGTGCAATTCACGCACGTGCCCTATAAAGGCGGCAACCCTGCACAAGCAGATCTGGTCGGCGGGCAGGTGGATTTCATGTTCACCACCATCCCAGGGGCGATCGCTTTGATCAAAAACGGTAACCTTCGCGCGCTAGCGGTGACTTCACCTCAGCGCTCACCTGCGCTACCTGACGTGCCGACCATGGCAGAACAGGGGCTCAAGGGATTCCAGGCACTGTCATGGCACGGCATCCTGGCACCCGCCAAAACACCAGACGCTGTCGTGGCAACGTTAAACAACGCCTTCACCGAAGCGCTCAAATCCCCTGAAGTCACTGAGCGCCTCGCCAAAGAAGGCGCAGCAGCCGCGGATCTCAATACGGAAGCATTCCGGGCGTTCATCGCTCAAGAAGTCAAAAACTGGGCGCAAGCCGTCAAGTCCTCAGGCGCCACTGCAAACTAGTTTTGATTCAGGCATCATAAGTGGAAATCAGCATCGGTCTGACCGCACCGAGGCACCCTCTACATAAAACTGATTATGCAAAAAACTGGCCCGCTTACCCATATTAAAGTTCTTGACCTGAGCCGTGTGCTCGCCGGCCCCTGGGCCGGACAGATCCTCGCAGATCTGGGCGCCACGGTCATTAAAGTAGAACGGCCCGGGGCGGGAGATGACACGCGAGTCTGGGGCCCACCCTTCTTAAAAGGCCTCGATGGCCAGGAAACACGTGAAGCCTGTTATTTCCTTGCAGCCAATCGTGGCAAAGAATCGATCACGATCGACATCAGTACCAAAGAAGGTCAGGAGCTGGTCAAAAAATTAGCCAGCGAATCCGACATCGTTTTAGAGAACTATAAAGTTGGCACACTTGAACGTTATGGCCTGGCCTACTCAGATCTAAAACTCGTCAATCCTGCCTTGATCTATTGCTCCGTGACAGGTTTTGGACAGAGCGGCCCCTTAGCCGAACTGCCTGCCTACGACTTCATGATTCAGGCTATGGGTGGCCTGATGAGCGTGACCGGCGAGCGTGATGGCGAACCCGGTGCCGGCCCACAAAAAGTCGGCATGCCCATCATGGATCTCATGACCGGGATGTGGGCCGCGGTCGGTGTACTCGCCGCGCTCGCACGTCGGGACAAGTGCGGTGAAGGCGAATACATTGATCTGGCAATGCTCGATGTCATGGTGGCCACCATCGCGAATCAGGGGATGAACTATCTGGTCTCAGGTAAAACGCCCCAGCGTATGGGTAACAAACATCCAAACATTCAGCCACAAGACGTTTTTGCGTGTACCGATGGAAAAATGGTGCTCGCGGTGGGGAACGACGGCCAATTCGCAAGCTTTTGTCAGGCGATGGGGCATCCCGCCGTCGCACAGGATGAGCGCTTTGCGACGAACCGTGCGCGCGTCGTTAATTTGCAAGCGTTGATGGAATTTGTCAGCGGTGAGCTCGGTCGGCGCACGCGCGCGCAATGCATCGAGGCGTTACGCGCACATGGTGTGCCGTGCGGTCCAATCAATACAATCCCCGAAATCCTCGCTGACCCACAAATTGTGCATCGTCAGATGCTGCGTTATTTGCCGCACCCGACCGCGGGCGTTGTACCGCAAATCGTCAGCCCGCTGAATTTCACTGAAGCTCCGCTGAGCTTTGAGCAAGCGCCGCCTTTATTAGGCGCAAGCACTGAAAAAATATTGGAAGAGATTGGCGTCACACCCGAGCAGTTCGCCGCCCTGAAAGCACGCGGTGTCATTTAACGCTAATCACGCCCGAACATTCGACGAATCCCAAGCACCTGCTGGGCCCAAAACGTCTGTCCATAATCACGGCTGCCCTCTTGCCGTTGCTGATCATGTACGCCTGTCGGCAGATAGCCCGTATTGAATTTCGCGGTACCAAACAGCACATCCCAGACGGGGAATAACACCGAAAAATTATGGCCATGCGCCGGACCTGCTGTCGACTCATCGTATTCAATGGAATGGTGAAAACGATGGAACATGGGGCTCACCAACAGGCGATCACCCCAGGTGCCAAAATGCATGCGCACATTGGCGTGAGAGAGGCTTTCGACAAGCTGGGTAAACACCACGATCAACACAAACTGAGCGGGTGGCACACCGATCAATTGCGACACAAGCACCAACACCGCATCACGTATAAAACTATCAAGCAAGTGGTTACGATTATCGCTCCACATTGTCATCTGACGCTGACTGTGATGTACGGCGTGTAATGCCCAGAACCACGCGTAGCGGTGTTGTGCGCGATGATAGACATACTCGACAAAATCAAAAATCAGCAAATACATCACCAGGCTTACCCAGGGGATGTCTGTAACACCCGGCCAGAGTTCATCGAGATGCAGGGGAGAAAACCCGAGAACGTGCGCCTGACCAAATAACTCATTCCAAAGCGGCTGAATAGAGAAAAAAAGCACAAGTTTGAAAATGCCGAGCCGATGGATCAGTGTGTACACAATATCGATGCGAATCTGCCTGCGGTCGACAACAGGCTCTGCGGGTCGCAATTTTTGTAAAGTACCAAACACCACTACCAGCAAAATAATCTGCAAGATCCCGATCAGCAACCACATCGTTCCGGTGTAGGCGTCTTCGATCATGCCACCCAGCCCGGTATGGAAAAGTAATGGCTGCACGAGCGACTCGAACAACCATTGCTGGGCATCATCAAATAGCTCGATCAGGTTATTCATGTTGCTTATTTTTCTCAGTCGATATGTCTAAGAGTGTAATGTCTGGTTGCGGCTCAACTTCATTTTGCAGCGTGCCTTCAGTTTCTAATGCCGCTTGCGTTTCAGCTTCAGTTTCTTTTTCAAGCTCTGTGGCAAGCATCTCCAGAGAGTCACCTACGGAAACCTGACTGTCACCCGCGAAGTTTTCCTGCACGCCCACGACAGGCTGCACCGAGGCGCTGCGCGCATACTTTTTAACCCACTCCCGATAGTCCGGATGCTGATCAAGCGTTGCGAAACAAAAACCTTTTTGTTTAAGCCCTGAGACTAAAGGCTCAAGCACGGCAGGTGCCCAGGGGTCCTGTCTGGACCAGATACCGAGGTGCGCCATCAGGATATCACCCGTACGTATATTTTTTAAGGCGCGCTCAAGCAACGCTGCATTGGGATATTGCGCGCTGGACAACTCGTCACCCAAGAATCCCGCAGGGGACCATCCTACATGCGCGTAACCACAACTCGCGCCAGCCTGAATCAGATCAGGGGAAGTTTTACCGCCGGGCGCCCTGAAAAGCGGTAAGGTTTTGCGTCCCGTCATTTGCTCAAACCGGACATCCACGCGGGCCAGCTCATCGCAATATTGCTGTGCGCTCCAAGTCTGAACGCGGCCAGCATCTGATCCGCTAGCAGGTCTGACTTTAAATTGATTCTCCGGCAGATCCGCCAACCAGTACACATGGTCGAACGTATGAGAGGCGAAGACATGGCCTTGCTCAGCCATTTTTTTCCACCAGGGCGCCCACGTTTCATCCAGACTCATGCCGCCCGTGCGGGTAGGTTCATTCGCGATAAAAAATGTCGCGCGGATGTTATTGCGTTCCAACACCTCCGAAATCAGAGATGCCACACCCATATGCCCGGTATCAAACGTTAAATAAACAGGCTTGTCGCAATCGGCAACACCAGGCGCCGCGCTCGGCTCCGCCCCCCACGCCGCAGCAATACAAGATAACCCTGTACCAAGCAGTAGCTGTGAGATATTGCGTTTAGATACGGCTCGCATGATTCAGTGTCCAGACACCGTGAGGAGACTTGCCCACAGGCACCTGTTTAACGACCGCCTTTTTTTCCAGATCAATGGCCACGAGCTTGCCGGCCCAGCGCGCGGTAAACAGCAAGGTTTTGCCATCGTCGAGCATTTCCATACAATCCGGTCCGGCGGGTGTTTTGTAAGTATCGACCACGGTCAGGGATTTAACGTTGATACGGCTAATCGTATTGGCACTGCGATTGCTCACAAACACATGCTGCTTATCACCCTGCGAGCGAAAAGCGTGCGCGCCCTCGCCGGTCGGGATGCGCTTGGTCAGCTTGGCTCCTGCTGCAGAAACCTCATAGACCTCAACTTCGGAGGCGCCGGTCATCCCAATCAATAAAGTTTTGTCATCCGGTGCGAGATACACATCAGCGGGGGTTTTTCCGACTGGCACGGTCCATAAAGGTTTTTGTGTCGCCAACTCAATCGCCATCAGCTCATTACTGTCCTGCACGGAAATATAAGCAATCGTACTTTTCGTATCAATTGCGATGTGGCTGGGGGTTTTACCGGTCGGGATACGCTTGGCTAATTTCATCTCATACTCATCGCCCTTTTTTTCCCAGCGGTAAATATCAACGTGGTTCAGGCGGTTCGCCGCCGTCACAAACCATTTCATGTCTGGCGAAAAGCGTAAATGATAAGGATCAGCAATACCTTTGAGCGTGCGCTGGATATCACCTGTTTTAGGATCCATGAACGTGATCGAGTCACCCGTAGCATTCGCCACCATCACCGACTTGTTATCCGGCGTCATATAGAGATGGTGCGGCTCTTTTCCAACCGGTACACGTTTAATTTCTTTGTAAGTGACGGGGTCAATCACACTCACATTTGCATTTTGTGAATTCAACACAAGGATGGGGGGAGCGGCAAAGACGACCGTCGTCACTAACAGGCCTCCCAGCAAAGAAAAAGCCAATTTGCCAGGCAATGCACACAGAGATTGTTTAGACATGGTGAACCAAATAAAAATGGGGGAGGAACACGAATGAACCTATCCCCCATTTTCGCACAAACACCGTAAAACTACGGCAGTCTTTTACCGCGCAGGTAGCCGATGCAAAGGCATACCTGGCTCAGGCATCTGGGCCATCAAAATCGAGCCCGAACCGGACTCCGTGCAATAGAGTGTTTTATTGTCCTTACCACCGAAAGCAATATTGGTGATCATCATTTCGCGGGGGCTTTTGATGACCACGATAGGTTCTCCGCGCTTGTTAATCAGCCAGGCATAACCCAGACCGGGATTGGCCACGACCAGATTGCCCGCCTGATCCATGGCCAAGCCATCCGGACCGCTCGGACCGTAGGAGGTAAAAAACTGACCAACCTTCACGATGCTGCCATCGGCCATCAGCGGCCCGCGCCAGACACAATTTCCTCGCGTCACAGCAACATACAACGCTTTTTCATCAGGCGCCAGCACAATACCGTTCGGACTAGGAATGTTGTCCATGAGTAGATCAAGTTGCCCCGTCGGTCGCAAACGATATACACGACCGGAGGGATCATGCATACCGGACTGCCCTTGGTCGGTGAAATAAATATTGCCTTGCGCATCCAGCACCAGATCATTCATCCCCTTAAAGCGCTCGCTATTGCGGCGCGTGAGATAAGGCGTCAGCTTTGCTGTCTCGACGTTTAGTTGCATCAGACCATTTTTGTAATCTGTAATCAGCAGGTCCGTCTCAGAGATAAAACGCATCCCGTTTGGTTCACCGTCATACTCAATCACCAGAGACCAATGCCCTTTCGGATCAATACAAAACACACGACCAAAAATAATATCGGTCACGTAGAGATTGCCGCGCGAATCAAAAACGGGCCCCTCCAGAAATGAATCAACTGCCTCACCACCACGATTGGCATTGGCCCATTCCGAATGCACACCCGTGCGACGAAAGTGGGCCGGCATCTCGGTGAAGACTTCAGCGGTTTTTATGGTCGGAGGGGTATGGACAAACATCATTGCAATTTAATCCCTAGTTCTTTGACGAGTGGCTGCATGTCACGACGCTCTTGCATGATGGTGTCAGCCAGCATTTGCGGATCACTTCCCACAGGCATCATACCGAGAATTTGCAGCTGTTTTTGCATGCCAGGCTCCTTAAGAATCTCAGCAACAGTCTGCTGAATCATGCTTACGCGCTCAGCTGGCATGCCTGCAGGACCCATGAGGCCGATCCAGGGCAGTGAGGCATAACCTGTCAGGCCAGACTCGGCCAGCGTGGGCGTATCTGGCAGTCCAGCAAAGCGCTCTGGACTTGTAATCGCGATCGCTCGTACCCGTCCGCTTTCAAGCATCGCGTTCGCGCTTGAAGGAGCCTCCAGAACGATATCAAGTTGTCCACCGACCAAGTCACTTTGCGTTTTTCCTGCGGAATTAGCCGGGGCATAGACCGCCTTAATCCCTACACGTCTTGCCGTTTGTTCCCACACCAGATGAAACGCAGAACCAATCGCGTAAGAGCCGATTGTCAGGTCTTTTTTATTGGCAAGTGAGACGAAGTCTTGCCAGGTTTTAATCGGACTGTTCTGACTCACAATAAATATAAAAGGGGTGCGCGCCACGAGCGAAATGGGCTGCAAATCTTTTATCGGGTCATAAGGCAAACTCTCGACCGCAAACGGCATGATTGTCATCGAGGAGGCCGTGACCATCGCAATCGTATAACCATCAGGCGTGGCCTTAACAAGCGCCGAAGTACTCACGATGCCCGAACCACCGGGCTTATTCTCCACCACAACCGGCTGATGCCAGATCGCACTCATGCGATTGGCAAGGACTCTCAACACGACATCAACGGGGCCTCCTGGTGGATTGGCCACGATGATTTTCACAGGCTTATCGGGAAAAGTTGGCGGTACCTGAGCCCGCACACTCAAACAGCCCAACAGCATAAGCCCCGAGAAAAACACATACCAAAACTTACTGAAATAACGTCGCTGCGACATCGTATGTAATCCTTATCTAAATATCTTTACTGCGGGTGACATTTCCCAGCCAGGCGAACGTCCATGGATAAATTCAATCCAGGCCGTTTGTATCTGAGCGACGAGCGATGCCGCATGCTCGGGCTCCATGCCGTCAAGCATCGGCGCGCCTGTAAACGCCCCCAGATTACCAAAGACAAAAGGTAAGTCGATACAGTGGCAGGCTCCAAACTGAGAGGTGGGCGCATAATCAAAACTAAAGTTCCAGGCCTGCCTGCCCGAGACACGTGCGTCGCTTGCCCACTGTCGTCCGGGCGCACGGAAAATCGTCTCCCCGAGCTGCTGGCTCTGTTCGTCAATCTGCATTCCAGGGAATGCCGCCATTTCGTTGCGCGTTGAGCCCACCAGTACATCGGCCTTGGCACACGCCGCATGCATAAGAGGTTCAATCGGCGCTTGAAAAATATCCCCGTCAATCACAGGACAAAACAGGCTACGATTCGCGCCTTCTTCTTTAAGTGCCTGCACGACAGCAGGCGACTGCTGGGCTGCAAAAAGAGTTTCAAGTGCAAGCATGCGCGCCTGCGACAGATCTTTTACACCTGCGGCATCGAGAAACACTCTGCTTAAATACGCTGCCTGCGTTGCCTCGCGAAAGCCGCGCCCTAAAGAAGCGCTATGGAGAATGGCGCGCTGAAATTGCGGCTTGCGTGTGAGCATTGCCGCGATATTGAACGCTCCCGCGGAGTGTCCCATGATGGTGAGCTGATCTGGGTCTCCGCCAAAACGCGCAATATGTTGCACGACCCAACTGATCGCAGCCTCTTCGTCGAGCAAACCCACGTTAGCTGTTTCACCCGGAACATACAACCAACCCAGCGCAGCCAGGCGGTAGTTGACGCCGACCACCACCATATCTCCACGTGCAGCCAGTCTTGCACCATCATACCAATCGACGGCACCACCGCCGCTTTGCCATGCGCCACCATGCAACCAGATCACGACCGGACGTTTGCGTGTATCGGCGGCTGGCGTCCAAACAGTCAGGCGCAAACAGTCTTCAGACTGCTGTGCCACAAAATCCCCCATTACCCCGCGCAGTCGCGAGGGGAGTTGCGGGCAAACCGGCATGGGTTGCGTCGCATCCAGTGTTCCTCGCCAGCGAGCAGGTACGGGTGGCGCAAACCGCAGCGCCCCCGTAGCAGGCTCTGCATAAGGGATAGAGGAAAAACGTGAAACCTCTGACAGTTTCCGTCCGATGACATCGCCTTGCGGTAGACGGACAGTTTCAGTTTGTACTTTTTGATCCATCGAAATTATTTCGCCTTCATTACAATGATTTAAGCCTAAACAAATGCCGATATCGGCTCACTGCAGCGATATTCACTAGAATATGAAAATATATCAGTGACTTGGCTTACTTTACAGGACACACCATGCGCACACTTGACCGCACAGACCTCAAGATACTCGATGTATTGCAGCGCGATGGCAGACTGTCCATGACCGAACTTGCCGAGCGGGTCAGCCTTTCTGCCACGCCGTGTTCAGAACGCGTTAAGCGCATGGAACGTGAGGGTGTCATCATGGGCTACTACGCACGCGTGAATCCTGCAGCACTAGGTAAAAATTTATTAGTCTTTCTTGAAATAAAACTCTCTTCAAAATCAGGCGACGTGTTTGAAAAAGTAAAAAAAGAACTGGAATACGTGCCCGAGGTGATGGAGTGCCATTTAGTATCAGGTGATTTTGATTATCTAGTCAAAGCCCGCCTGAGCGAAATGAACAAATATCGCCAGTTACTGGGAGAGATTCTCAAACGCATGCCGGCCTCCGCTGAATCACGCAGCTACATCGTCATGGAAGAAATCAAAGAGACGCTTTATCTGGCGGTTGATCGCTAACAGCAGCCATAACTTGAACGCTTTAAAGTCCTCTTACAAACTCCCATAACACCTCGTTATCCGAGCTGCCAACATTAAATCGAAACCAGTTAGAGGCTAGGTCTCCAGGACGGAAATAAGAGCCCGGCGCGAGCCAGATTCCTCTGGCTAACGCCTTTGTTGCAACATCAATACTTTGCGATGCATCGATGGGCAAACGCGCCCAGATAAACAGCCCCGCACCGGGCTCATGGAAAATTTCCATCCCTGCCGACCGCATATTTTGCGCAACCTGCGCGTGGGAGGCTTTTAATTTTTTTGACAATAACTCAACATGCCTGTCGTAATGCCCATCAAGCAGGATATTTGCAACGACTCGCTCGGTGATTTCTGATGACGTCAACCCCACGGCCATTTTTGTACGCGCGAGATCAGTCAGAATTTCCGCATGCGCGGCGACGTAGCCGACACGTAGCGTTGGCGTGATGGTCTTGGAAAATCCTGAGATATAAATTACGCGATTCAAACCATCCATTTCTGCAAGGCATGGCGCACCGGCCGGTGCAAGCTCGCGGTAAATATCATCCTCAATGACCCACACGCCATACTGATTTGCAAGCGCGAGCAGCGCGGTGGCAGACTGCTGTGAAAGCGAAGTACCCGTCGGGTTTTGCAGCACTGTATTCACAAAAAATGCTTTGGGATTTTCGCGGGCTAGGAGTGCTTTTAACTGCTCCAGGTTATGCCCCTCAGGCGAGCGCTCCACACCAATCACACGCAAACCAGCTAGCTGCAAAATCTGTAGCAAATTGCAATAACACGGGTCCTCAACCAAAACGGTATCGCCCGGGCGCAACAAAGTCCTCACCACCAGATCCAAGGCCTGGGTTGCCCCTTGCGTCATCAACACATTAGGGGTATCTGCCGCAATCGCATTACGTCGCAAGATGGCTGCGACTTGCTCGCGCAGCGCAGCCATGCCGTAAGGGTGACCATACCCCCCCAGTCTGGGACCCGGTATCCGACTCAGTGCCCGCAACGCATGCTGCATGTCGCTCTCATCGAGCCATTCGCCAGGAATCCAGCCGCAACCAGCCTTGATCGGCACAGAGTGATCGGCAAACACATCCGACAATAACCATGCGGCCGTCAATGCTGGCGTAGTCCAGGTCATCTTTCCTAGCGGCGCAGGTGGCGTAATTTGCGCCACGCGATAACCTGAGCCGGGACGCGAAACAACGCTTCCCGAGGCGGTCAGTCGCTGATACGCCTCCGCCACGGTGTAGGGGCTTAAGTCTTGTTCGCGCGCCAACGCACGAACCGAGGGCAATTTATCTCCCGGACGCAGCACATGCTGAACGATGGCCGCCTGGATTGCCGAAACAATCTGGTCAGTCAGCGAAACCGCCGAATCACGGTCGCACAGCAGATGCAAGGAAGTCATTACCATCGGTTGCCCTTTACTTTATAGGTTGAATGGATGGACGCAGCGTTACCTCAAACCCGCAGCAAACTCGCGGCAAACCCGCACCATACCAGTACAGTTTGCCACAAAACCTTCAAACCGTACTGGAATCGTTCAGGTATAGAGCGTTAAAGTGCTATATCGACCTCTTATCAGGAGCCCCACACATGAACGCTGTTACCGAAAATGTCAGTCTGACCAACGATCTGGACATGACCAACTACTGGATGCCCTTTACTGCGAACAAGCAGTTCAAGTCCGCACCTCGCCTGCTGAAATCTGCAAAAGGCATGTACTACACCACTGTTGACGGTCGCAAAGTGATGGACGGCTGTGCTGGCCTCTGGTGCGTCAATGCAGGTCATGGCCGCGAAGAGATTATCGAAGCCGTCCACAACCAGATGATGGAAATGGACTACGCACCATCGTTCCAGATGGGACACCCCCTAGCATTTGAAGCAGCAACGAAAGTTGCCGAAGTCATGCCTGCAGGTCTGGACCGCATCTTCTTTGCAAACTCAGGCTCCGAGGCCGTCGACACCGCACTTAAAATCGCACTGGCTTATCACCGTGCACGCGGCGAAGGCCAGCGTACCCGCCTGATTGGTCGCGAGCGCGGCTACAGCGGCGTAGGTTTTGGCGGCATTTCTGTGGGCGGCATCGTCTCGAACCGTAAAGCCTACTCTGCCAACCTGATCCCTGGCGTAGACCATATCTCGCATACCCACAGCATTGAAAACATGGCGTATAGCCAAGGTCAACCTGCCTGGGGCGCACACCTGGCCGACGATCTCGAGCGCTTAGTCGCTCTGCACGATGCATCGACCATTGCAGCGGTTATTGTTGAGCCTGTCGCAGGTTCAACAGGCGTACTGATTCCCCCACAGGGTTACCTGCAACGCTTGCGTGACATCTGCACCAAGCACGGCATCCTGTTGATTTTTGATGAAGTCATCACCGGCTTTGGTCGTCTGGGCGCAGCAACTGCCAGCGAATACTTTGGCGTGACCCCTGACCTGTTGACCATGGCAAAAGCCATCAACAACGCAGCCATTCCGATGTCCGCAGTGGCCGCGAGCCGTCAGGTTCATGACGCCATCGTCAACGCCGGTCCAGGCAATGCGATTGAGTTGTTCCACGGCTACACCTACTCTGCACACCCCACGGCTGCAGCAGCATGTATCGCGGCGCAGGACATCTACAAGCGCGAAGGCCTGTTCGCACGCGCAAACCAGATGGCGCCAAAGTTCCAGGCTGCGATCCACGCGCTGCGCGGTGAGCCCCACGTGAAAGATATCCGTAACCTCGGATTGATGGGTGCAGTTGAGCTCAATTCACGTGATGGCGCGCCCGGCACACGTGCCTATGACGTGTTCCTCAAGTGCTTTGAAAAAGGTGTGATGGTTCGCTTCACCGGCGACATCCTGGCTTTCTCCCCACCACTGATCGTGACCGATGCACAAATCGACGAGATCTTTGCAACCGTTAAGTCAGCACTTCACTCGGTTGCTTAACACGGGAGTTAGTTTTACTTTAGTTTGATTACATGCTCTGGACGGGTGTGGTTCTTATGAGCCACACCCGTTTTTCATGGGCGTCTTTGAATTCAGATCGGCCGATAAAAAGGTTTGTCACCTGCG
>CANCRX010000023.1 GCA_947380655.1 Alcaligenaceae bacterium
TCATCTATAAGCTTTCTGCGGATATTACGGATCAGTATCAAACCTAGTAAGGTCAATACTAAATTAACTTCTAAAAGATAAGGAACTGAGTAACGCGCATCTATAGCCACACCGAAATAACCCTCTCTTAGCATTTCAACGCCATGTACTAGTGGGGAATAGAGCAGAACTTTTTGTATGGGCAATGGCATCCAAGCAACCATTGTGAATGCACCTGTCAAAGGGAGTGCTAAATAAAGAATGATATGGACTACTCGATCAAAAATTTCTGAGGACTCACCCATGAAAGCGGCCAACATTCCAGCGGCGAAAACAAACCAGGCAAATAGACACCAGGCAGTGAATGCTTTGAGTGGATCTACAGGCAATTCCATTAAACCCAATCCCCAAAATACAAAGGTTAGGAACACTAACGACATTGTGCAGGCGGCGAACTCTAATAAAGCTCTTGAATAGATCAGATCAATCACTCGCACATTTGGATGGTAAAGGAGTCCTTTGTTATAGGTCGTGTTATTCGCAAGGCGGTTAACCATATTTCGCCATAAAACTATGGCTGAATATCCTGTTAGCGCAAACCCCGCCATAGGCATGCTGTTACCTTGCACATGCGCCATACCAGCCACAGTCCAGAGTATCGTCACCCCCACCGAAAACATCATCGGTTCAAGAAACAACCACAAGAACCCAAGCCCGTGCCTACCGTATCGGGTAATGATCTCTCGTAAAAACAGTGCCCCGATTACCCTTCCCTGAATCCGGAGCGACCCAATAAAGGTATCTCTACGAGGATGAACTGTGCGAACTATTTCCTCACTCATCAAACGTGATGTTCCTTAACACCAGCAACCAGCAGCATCAAAATCCCCCAAAACACCATACTTAGCACCAAAGTAGTAACAATCCCTTTTAACCTTTCAGGCAAAACAGGATAATCAGGTTTAACCGGCTGGGTTATACGCTCTATATATACTTGCTTTCTAATAGCCTCGATCCGCGACTGCTCCAAGGCAGTCATGGCAGTTGCAAGCTGTTGTTCTGCAAAGGTTTTTTCTAATGCTAGCCTTTGCTGTGCCATGACTTGTTTATCTGGCTGATTGTCAGATTTTTGTGTGCGCACCTGCATTAAAGACAAAGTTGTATTTTCTACCTTAGCTTTAGCTATATTGACCTCGTCATTAGCGCTTTTTAATAAGTCCTGTCTGGCGCGCTCATTGAGCTTATTAACAAAAGCCTCACTCATCTCGATTAACTTGAGATTAATGTTGAGTGCGTCTTCTGGACTAAACCCTTTAACGCTTAGTGTGGCGATCGATGAGGCACTGTCCACCTCTACCCCAACATGCTTTTGATAATACCGATAAAATGCCTCAAGACTTGAATCCCAATAACGCCAGCCAGGAAAACGTTCAATCGCGTCTATCGCTGGATCTGAATAAGCGTCTTTGATTTTCAAGTCCTGATTTAAGACTTTCATCGCGTCGCGTGACAGGATGTATTCCCTGACCGCAAATGAATCCTCATCGGATTTGGACACGCCTATTTTGCTAAACATATCCATAAATGACGATGAGCCGAGCTTTTGTGGGCTACGGATCACGAATTTGGATTCGGTCACATATATATTAGAGGCGTAAAAGCCGAAATATGCTACCGCCACTACCGTTGGTATAACCACGGTAACCATAAAGAGTGCACTTTTCCAAAGCTGCCGCTTTTTTTTTCTGTGAATCACTGACTTACCTTAGTGCGCACAACCTGAGTTATACGTGTAAACCCTCAAAACTATGTCTTTATAACTTAAATACTTCTCAAAAGTAAAATATAATTTTTTTTATTCGAAGTATTCCGAATAGCGTACGTGGAATGTAACATAAGGTTATAAAATTAATAACTAATTAACTTATACTTAAAATAGTTGCTTATCATTTTTACTCTGACATTTGAGTACTATACCGTATAGCTAATTACATTTATTAGGATTTTTCTGTGGCTAAAGCAGTTGCCATTCTTGGTCGTGCCTATACCCTGCCCTCAACAAAGCCAGACCAATTTGGTCGTGATCTGCTTGAGGGGAAAAATCTTATTTCTGCGGTTGCACAAGATCGTTGGTCCCTAGAGGGCTTTTCTCACTCGCAGAAAAATCATCCTGGTTCAGCCTATACGTTTGAATCGGGATCAGTAGGAGATGTGAGTCAATTTGATGCTGCTTTCTTCGGGATTTCCCCTAGAGAAGCCGCTCAAATCGATCCTCAGCAACGTGTGCTGCTTGAGCTGAGCTGGCAGGCTTTAGAGGATGCGGGGATCAAGCCCTCATCCATGCGGGGTACTTCCTGCGGTGTATATATAGGCATAGCGAGTGCGGACTACTCCTATCGGCTAGCAGAGGATATGGCCTCTATCGACTCGGCTGTAGCCACAGGCAACACGGCGAGCATTTCTGCTAACCGGATATCTTATTTTTTTGATTTGCGTGGTCCGAGCATGGCGATCGACACGGCCTGTTCGTCTTCCATGGTGGCTTTTCATCAGGCCTGTCAGGCGATCCGCTCAGGGGAAATCACCCATGCGCTGACTGGCGGCATTAGTCTGCATCTGCACCCGTATGGGTTCATTATTTTTTCCAAGGCGAGCATGTTGTCTCCTAATGGCAACTGTAATGTCTTTGACGAGGCAGGTGATGGCTATGTGAGATCCGAGGGCGGCGGGATATTTGTGCTCAAAGATTACGACCTGGCTGTTGCAGACGGAGATCGCATACTCGCGGTTGTTGCGCAGTCTGCGGTCAATACCGATGGTAAAAAATCTGGCTTGACCATCCCGAAACCTGAGGCGCAGGCAGAGTTGCTGGTTTCTACTTATGCTGCGGCAGGGATCACGCCTGACGAGATTTCTTATATCGAAGCGCATGGTACAGGGACCGCGGTCGGTGATCCGATTGAGACGCTGGCTCTCGGTACGTCTTTAGGTCAGCAACGCCAAACGGCTAGCCCACTACCTATAGGCTCGGTTAAAAGCAATCTGGGACACCTCGAGGCGGCTTCAGGAGTAGCGGGTTTGGTTAAAGCGTTGTTTGTCGTTGAACAGCGCAAAATTCCTCCAACCATAGGGATTAATTCACTCAATCCCCGAATTGATTTCAAGGGATTGAATCTGGATGTCGTGACCGAGACGCGTGAGCTGCCGCTGAATCAGCCTGTGATTGTCGGCGTGAACTCTTTTGGGTTTGGCGGGGCCAATGCCCATGTGATTTTGCGAAGTTATGATGCAGTGCCGCAACTCTCACACTTTTCTAAAACACCAACTCTCCTCTTTATTTCAGCTGCGACTCCTCTCGCGTTGCAAGCGACTGCGATCCGTCTTTCGCGTGCGCTCACTGAGTCACTCTCGAACGGCGAAGACCCTGCAAAGTTTCTCTACGACGCGGCCTATCAGCTAGCGTTTAGACGCGAGGCGTTTGAACATCGTGCCGTATTGTTTAGTAATGATTTTGCGAGTGATAGGTCTAAAGAATTCTCCGGTCAACGCACGCTTGAACAACTCAGCAAACAACTGGCCGCTTATGCCGATGGCTCGGATAACTCTGGTGTCGTCGCTGGTGTGACGTTAACCTCTGGCGTCTCATCGCACGGCTCTGATACGTATGCCATGGGCCCTGCGTTCTTTTACTCAGGCAATGGCTCGCAATGGATTGGGATGGGGCGGGCTTTACTTGAGGATCCCGTATTTAAAGAGTCCCTCCAGGAGATCGATGAGACCTTTGCGGGTCTCGCTGGTTTTTCTATTGCAGAGCAAATCGCTGGTTTGCTGCCAGAGCTGAGTTACGACAATACCGATATCGCTCAGCCTGCGCTCTTTGCTGTGCAGGTCGGGGTGACAAGGATGCTGGCTGCGATGGGTGTCACACCTCAAGCGGTCGCAGGACACAGCGTGGGCGAAGTTGCCGCAGCCTGGGCCGCAGGCATTCTGGATTTGCGATCCGCGGTTGAGGTGATTTATCACCGTAGTCGTTTGCAGCAGCTGACCAAGGGCCGCGGCAACATGACGGCGGTAGCACTGGATATCGATACGGCGACTCTCTGGCTCTCGCAAGAGGGACTGTCTGAGGTCGTATTCATCGCTGGCGTGAACAGCTATCGTGGCATCACTATTGCTGGCACGGATACAAACTTGACGGCATTTGAGTCGAGGCTGACGCGCGAGCGCATCGGCTTCAAGCGTCTGGAGCTTGATTATGCATTTCATAGTCCGGCAATGGATGGAGTCGAGGCGGAGATTGAGCGGGCGTTGGGTCATATTTCTCCTGTAGCGGGATCGATTCCTTTTTACTCTTCAGTCACTGGTGATTTACTCGCTGGTACGGCGCTTAGCTCTGACTACTGGTGGAGAAATATTCGCCAACCTGTGCTCTTTGAGCTCGCGACCAATGCCTTGCTCGGTGCCGGTCATCAGGTCTTGGTGGAAATTGGTCCACACCCTGTGCTTAAAGGGTATCTGAACGATGGTCTGAATCAGTTATCTCTTCGCGATGATTCCGCGGACCACAAGTGTGTGGTACTCACTTCCCTGAGTCGCCAGCATGAAGGGATCAAGGATGTTCAGGCGATCGTTGCGCGAACCTGGATCTCGGGTGCGCAGCTGGATCTGTCGGTATTTTTCCCCGCACCTGGTGAGCACGTCTCGCTGCCCTCCTACCCTTGGCAGAAAGAGCGTCACTGGCATACGGTCAGCGCGGAGTCTCCCAATACTCTCAACCGTGTCATCGAGCATCCTTTACTTGGCTATCGTTTGCCTCAGCATGAACTGCTCTGGGAAAATCAGCTTGATCAATACAAGCACACCTTCCTGGCGGATCATGTGGTGGGTGATGCAGTGGTGTTCCCCGGTACGGGCTATGTGGAGCTCGCTCTGGCTGCTGCCGGGTGTTGGCACCCTGAGGGTGTCACGCAGCTCGAAGATCTGGAGATCCTGTCTCCGATTACATTTAACTCCAATCATGGCAAAGTATTGCGTGTGGGTATCGATGCGGCCGATGGTCGGATCTCCATCCAGACGCGCGACTTGATGAGTGCCGAGGGCTGGACACTGAATGCCCGGGCACGAATTATTCTGGATGCCCGCTTTCCTGTTGCGGATATAGATTGCGCAGTGCGATTAGAGTCACTTGCAAAACTATCGGTGCGTAGTCCTGATTTTGATGGGGCTTCCCATCTGGCGTTGACTCGACTCGTGGGGCTGCAATACGGTGAGGCCTTTGAGGCGATTCGTCATGGATGGTTAAGTGATAGGGAGGGCCTCTCTTCGCATGATCACGTGACGGCTCTTTTTAATATACCTGAGTCGATTACCGGATCACTGGACAAGTTTCATGTCCACCCTGCTCTGCTGGACTGCTCGTTTCAACTGATTATCCAGATGTTGCGTGACCGGATTGATTTGAGTGAAGGGATTGCTTTTGTACCCACTCAGATTGGGCGTATCTCCCTGCAATCAGGTATGGGCGTGCCTCACCACGTCGAGGCTAGGTTACTGCGTAAGCTGACACATTCTTTACTCGCAGAATTTACGTTGTTTGATGCTCAGGGCCGTGCGATTGCACGGATTGAGGGTGCACGATTCAGGCGTGTACGTCTACAAAAAGCAGTTGTGAGTGCGGTGCAGAATATCCATACCCGCTATATCCCTCTTCCCCTACAACCAGGGATGCATGTCTCGCGAATTAGCTACCAGAGCGTGCTTGAGGCGGGAAATGATATCGCCCGCAGAGCGGTTCTGGATCGTAACTACCGCAATTATGTCGATGAGCTCGATCCGCTTCTCGATGCACTATGTAGTGCTTTCGCTTTTGAGGCGTTGACCAAGCTGGGAGTAAACGAGGACGCTCATGCAACGTCGCTTTTGATAAAAGAGTTGGCAGAGCGCTCACCCGAAACAGCCCCACTGCTCCAGCATTTGATTAGGCTCTGCATAGAAGATGGCAAAATTGTCCAGGATGCCGAGGGCATCAAGTTATGCGGTGCAGAGGCCGACGAGATCGATAGTGCCAACATCTCTGAGGTTGATGCCTTAAGCATCTGGAACACGCTGATCGCGGATTATCCGGATTATTTTTCTGTCGTACACACCGTCGGTAAGGTCGGTCAGCACCTGAGTCAGATCGTGAGTGGTGAACAAACACTTGACCATGTTCTGGGTAAAATCTCTGGGCTAGCAATGCTGACCGATGAGCTCGTCGGCAATGCAGTCAAAGCCAGGCTGAACCGCGCTGTACGTGGCGTCTTTGGGCATGCACTGGAGCGCAGGGATCCTGCCGAGCGTCTTGGACTGCTGGAAGTCGCAGCCATTAAACCCACAGTCGCTAGTGAAGTCGGCCTGCTGGAGCAAGCGGATCACTGCGATGTCGTATTTGCCTGTCCTGAGTTATCTGAACTGGAAAACTTGAGCCAGCTCAGTGAGAATTTCCCACAGCTGCAATTAGATAGTTTTGTAGAGCGTTTTACAGATGGCTTAACGCCTCCAACAGGCTGCGCGCCTCGTAAAGACTACCGAGTGGATCTCGCGATAGTCTGGCTGCAGTTTGACACGGCAACACTGAATAATCAGGCGATCGACTATGCGCTCAGGCATTTAAAACCAGGCGGTACGCTAGTCGTCGAGGGGATGCATCGGACTCGCTGGCTGGATTTTGCATTGGGTGGTCGCGCGAGCTGGTGGGTCGAGCAATCGAATCAGGAAAAAGTCTCCATGCAGCGAGAGCGTGCGCTGTGGGAGTCCAGGCTCGCTAGTCTCGGACTCGAAGATGTGCGTCACATGGATACGACCCACGAAGCAACAGCCGGATCTTTCATGCTGGTCTCGCACATGCCACTGTCAGCGACTGTGCAGTCTCCCATTCAGGAAACACCTCGCAGCTGGTTGCTAGTCGACGATGACACCGAGACGAACCAGCTTTTACGCGATGGTCTTTGTGCTGGTTTGCAGCAGCGTGGCGACATCGTATCTGTTTTGCGTCTGAATGACTCACAAACTGAAAGTAATCTGATTGCTGAGCATATGCTGTCCATGCGTGCGGATTTTGGAGAGCTCGACGGGATCATCCATATCAAGGGTCTGGGCGTTGAGTATTTATCCACGATGCCTGCCAGCGGGACTGCGCGGTCCACGAATGCGGCGCAACTGCTCAAAGCATGTCAGGCGACTAATACTCTGGCTCCTGTGTGGTTCATCACACAAGGAGCGCGTGGGGATTTGGCATTACAGGGCTCTGGTCAAGCGCCTGGTCATGAGATCCATCTCAGCTCCGACGTAATGTTTAGTGGCTTTATCCGAACGCTTGCTAATGAAAACAATACAAACCGCATACAGCAGATAGATTTGAATGCGGATCAGCTGGAACAATCTCTGGTTGAGGCGTTGATTGAGGAACTCACGCTTGGCAGTGCTGAAACGGAAGTCGTATTAACTGCACAGCCAGGTCGTTTTGTGCCGCGTTTACAAACGGGGCACGGCGAATATGCTTATCAGGCGCCACTGGCTAAGGACAATATTTCGTCAGCTGCGGCTAAAGCCATCGATCACAGTCATCACATTCAGCTCAATTTTAGTCAGCCGGGGCAATTACGGAATTTGCAATGGCAAGCTGTTCCCTCGCGACTACTCGCGGATGATGAGGTCGAGCTCGAAGTCGAGGCGACAGGTCTGAATTTCAGGGATGTCATGTATTCGCTCGGGTTGCTCTCTGATGAAGCGATCGAAAATGGTTTTGCGGGTGCCACCATCGGACTCGAGTGCGCAGGAAAAATCACGCGTATTGGTAAACAAGTCACGCAGTTCGCAGTAGGTGAGCGCGTGGTGGGTTTTGGTCCTGCTTGTTTTGCTAACCGTGTCGTGACGAAAGCGGCAGCGATTTCTTACATACCACGTGCACTCTCCTCAGAAGCTGCTGCGACCATCCCCAGCACATTTTTGACAAGCTATTACGCTTTGGTACATCTGGGCAGGCTTGAGGCGGGTGAAAAAATCCTGATTCATGGTGCGGCAGGTGGTGTGGGACTCGCGGCGATCCAGATAGCGCGCTGGTGTGGTGCAGAGATTTTTGCCACGGCAGGCTCTGACGAAAAACGTGATCTGCTGCGCATGATGGGGGTTGACCATGTTCTGGACTCGCGCTCACTGAGTTTTGCCGAAGACATCATGGAGCTCACGCATGGCCAGGGTATCGATATGGTGCTCAACTCGCTGGCCGGTGAGGCAATCAATCGCAACCTAAGCATCCTCAAACCGTTTGGCCGGTTTTTAGAACTGGGCAAGCGCGATTTTTACGAAAACACGCGCATTGGTTTGCGGCCGTTCAGAAATAACATCACGTATTTCGGGATCGATGCGGATCAGTTGATGAACGAGAGGCCTGAACTGACAGCCAAGCTGTTTGGCGAAGTGATGGCTTTATTTGAAAAAGGCATCTTGCACGCCCTGCCCTTTACTAGATTTGAAGCGCGAGATGTGGTGGAAGCTTTCCGCTTCATGCAGCAGTCGCAACAGATCGGCAAGATCGTGGTGACTTATCGTAATGGGATTCCTGCGGTCAGTGCGGCAAATGCGGCAAATGTCACCGGCGCGTGGGCAGAGGCGGCTGCTCATAAGCTTGAGCTTGACAGTCATGCGAGCTATCTGGTGACCGGGGGTCTGGGCGGCTTTGGTTTACGCAGCGCGCAGTGGCTCGCCGAAAAAGGCGCGCGACATCTCATCCTGCTCGGTCGTCGCGGACCCGACACTGAAGAAGCACGTGCCGGCATTCAGTCTCTGGAGGCAATGGGCGTCAAAGTCTCAGCCTATGCCTGTGATATTACGGATGAGGCATTGCTTGCGTCAGTGCTCTCACCGTGGTTGGGACAGCTCAAGGGCATTATCCATGCCGCTGCGGTGATCGAGGATAGTCTGATTGAGAACTTGTCAGCGGAGCAGTTTGAACGAGTGTTACGCCCCAAAGTCATGGGTGCGCTTAATCTGCACACGCTTACAACCAGTCGGTCGCCAGATTTTTTTGTAATGTACTCGTCCGCGACCACGCTGTTTGGTAACCCTGGGCAATCGGCCTATGTCGCAGCAAATGCAGGACTTGAGGCGATCGCCGCAATACGCCGTGCAAATGGCCTGCCAGCGACCTGTATGCTCTGGGGTGCGATTGATGATGCGGGATTTCTCGCGCGCAACACGCAAATCAAAGATGCCCTGCAGCACCGCATGGGTGGACAAGCATTGTCCTCTGCTGAGGCACTTGAGCATTTGGAGCAAGCCATCCTGAACCAGTTCAACAACGAGGGTGTGCTGGAACTGGACTTTTCTGCTTTAGCTAAATTTTTGCCGACAGCACAGTCACCCAGATTTCATGAGCTGGCACGTCTGGGTTCGCAATCGCATCAGGATGATCAAAAGGCTGAAGATATCCCACGACTGCTCAATGAGCTCGATCAAATCGCCTTAACAGCGGTATTTACCGACATTGTTAAAAGCGAACTCTCCCAGATACTGCGAATCGCACCAGAGAAAATCGATGCAGGTAAATCGATCTATGACATGGGACTTGACTCATTAATGGGCGTTGAGCTCGTTGTAGCGCTAGAGGCACGCTTTGGTGTGCGTCTGTCGGTCATGGCTATCACGGAAAATCCCAGCATAGAAAAGTTGACGCAACGTTTAATCAGCTTGTTACGCTCTCAAATCAGTTTGCTACAGTCACAGAATCCTCTTTCGTCAGAGGCGACCCGCAACACGTTAGGCAACGCAAAAACCAACGCACACACCGAACAGGTCACCGAGTTAGTCAAATTACATGGCTCGGATTCGAGCGAAGAGGAAATCGCTGCACTCGCAGAGAGTCTTGAACTGCAGACAACACATCAGGCCGGGAAATTTTTACAATGAGTCTGATTAAAGGTGGCATCACGGGCCTAAGCGCCCAGATTAAAGACAAACTGATCCAGCAGTCACTTGAGAGACGTCTGAAACAAGCCGGACTCGACCAGTCGTTTAGTGCCCAGGCAAATGCAACAGCATCACAAGAGCAAGGGCATGCGAATCGCGGTGCCGCTGGCGCAAGTGTATCTGCCAGGTCTGGAGATGGCTCTCAAGGTCCCACGATCCCGGAAGAGTTTTATCGTTTTGACCGGATGCCTGGTTACAAACAAATCCAGATTATCCATAGCGGTGCGCAACGCATGGGCTTGGTTAATCCGTTTTTCAAGCAGCACGATGGTCTTGCGAGCGGGCATACCCAGATCGCCGGAAAGGACCTGATTAATTTTGCCAGCTACAACTATCTGAATTTTTCAGGTGATGCGCGCATCAATGCTGCAGCAGTCGCTGCGATCGAAAAATACGGAACATCGGTCTCTGCCAGTCGTCTTGTGTCGGGTGAAAGACCGATCCATCAAGAACTCGAAAAGTCTATTGCCGCACTCTACGAGGCCCAGGATGCGATCGTATTTGTCAGTGGTCATGCGACCAATGTTACGACGATCGGCTATCTCTTTGGCTCGCGGGATCTGGTGGTGCACGATGAGTACATCCATAACAGTGCACTTGAGGGCATCAAGTTGTCAGGTGCGAAAAGATTTTCCTTTCCACACAATGACTGGCAGGCATTGGATCAGCTATTGACGCAGCATCGCGCACATTATGAGCGGGTACTGATCGTCATTGAGGGTATCTACAGCATGGATGGAGATTTCCCTGAGCTGCCTAAATTTGTGGAAATCCGCAATCGTCATAAAGTATTTCTGATGGTGGATGAGGCGCACTCTTTGGGTGTGATGGGTGAGCGCGGTCATGGAATTCGTGAACATTTTGGATTGAAATCCGGTGATGTGGATCTCTGGATGGGTACGCTGAGTAAATCGCTGGCCGGTTGTGGCGGCTATATCGCAGGGCAATCAGCGTTAATCGAGCATTTAAAGTTTCTCGCTCCGGGGTTTCTGTATAGCGTAGGGATGTCGCCTCCGTTGGCGGCAGCCTCGCTTGCTGCGTTGCAATACCTGGATAATGAGCAGGCTCGCGTGCAGACCCTACAGGCGCGAGGACGGTATTTTTTACATTGTGCGCAGGCAGCAGGAATCAACACGGGCACCAGTAGCGGTCTGGCCGTCGTCCCAGCTATTATTGGCAGCTCAATCCGTGCAACCAAGCTGTCCAATGCCATGCTCGACCGGGGCGTAAATGTACAACCGATCCTCTATCCGGCCGTCCCGGAGAAATCCGCCCGACTGAGATTTTTTATGTCCTGCCAGCATACCGAGCAGGAAATTGAGCAGACGGTTACCGCGCTAGCAGAAGAAATAAACAAATTATGACGAATTAAGCACTCAAACGCCTTTATGATTGTCGTTATCTGACAGTCATCTTTCATTCGAATTCAGTATTTTTTATCAGGTTTGCCATTGTGACTTTACTTAGTTTGCGCACCAGTCTTTCAATCCGTCGTTTGCTCAAAACCCTCGCTCCGGTTTCACTGGTGATGCTGACGGGTTGTGCCAGTAACTGGCTGCCGACCTCGGGCCCGAGCGTCAAGGACATGGAAACGGCTGCGACACCTGCTAATGCAGACACTTCGATCATCGAGTTGGTCGAGATCAACGCAGCGGTCACGCGTCGTCTCGCTGAAAACGAAAAGAAACAATCCTTTTCGAATGGCTTTGCAACTGCACGTAATCCCGCTTATGTCGTCAATGCCGGTGATGTCATCGAGATCAGTGTCTGGGAGGCCAGTCCTGCCCTGCTATTCGGTACTGCGCCCTCCTTTGCTGGCATGAGTGCGGGTACAGGTGGCAGCAAAAACACCAGCCTGCCTGAGCAAATGATCGCCCGCGACGGCTACATTACGATGCCGTTTGCTGGACGCATTAAAGTCGCAGGTAAAACCCTGGCGAAGATAGAGTCCGAGATCGTCGATGCGCTCAAAGGCAAAGCGAATTATCCACAGGTAATCGTGCGTCTGACGAGAAACTCGACCACTAATGTGACGGTCGTGGGTGAAGTCAATAAAAGCATCATCCTGCCCTTGACGCCTCGTGGAGAGAGATTGCTTGATGCGATCGCTGAGGCCGGTGGTGTGAAACAGCCTGTCGAGAAAACTACTGTACAGATTTCTCGCGACTCGGTTGTCAAAACCATGGCGCTGGAAAAAATCATCCAGGATCCGAAACAAAACATTCGTCTGAGTCCTGGCGATGTGATTACGACGTTTTTCCAGCCCTATAGTTTTACTGCGCTCGGTGCGACCGGCAAAAACGACGAGATCAATTTTGTTGCGCAGGGGATTTCTTTGACGCAGGCGATGGCACGAGCAGGCGGCATGAAGGATGAGCGCGCGGATGTGAAGGGTGTATTTGTTTTCAGGTTCGAGGAGCCTGAGGCGTTAAAGCTCGGTCAGGCGCCTAAGGCCTCTGATGCCGATGGCAAAATACCTGTTGTGTATCGACTGGATATGAGCGATCCCAGTGCCTTTTTCGTCGCACAAAACTTCATGGTCAAAAACAAAGACGTGATCTATGTGGCGAACGCGTCATCAGTTGAATTCAACAAATTCCTGAACATCATGGTTTCAGTGATCTATCCGCTTGTTAATGCCGGGACGATTGCTAAGACGTATTGATTTTGGTTATGGTGTTTAAAACATTCAATAAAAATTAATTAATCACGGCAAATTCCCTATTAATTTGCCGTGATTTATAACTTGTCATTTACGAAGTGCGTTGATGATAGTTGTAAGAGGTAAGCCAAGAAATGCCAACGTAATGACTGGACTTTTGTCAGCCCACATTGACCAAGAAGCCGCTCCAATTGAAAAAAAAGCAATAAGCCAACCGAGCACTTGCCCAAGTTGCTCTGAGAGCAAAATTCCATTGATTCGTTCGCGTTCAACTTCAATTTTTTTATCTCTGGCAAGCGCGTCCGATTCTTGAGCTAAAACTTCTAAGTTTCGATTATGCAGCGCTTCATCGGATGCCATTTTAATAATGGTCGATGCGGCCCCTGGCAATAAGTCATCATAGGCTTTTAGCGTATCAGGATCTGGGAGTGGTCCCTGATGCAGCTTATGCAGCAAGACGTTATTCAATTCCATTTAATTAGATACGCTTGCTTGATATGCCATGATCACTCGCGTATTGATCAATAGCTGACGCTAAGTTCTTACCAGTTTGCGACCATGCGCGACCGATTGCTTCAGTTGAGTTATTCACGATCGGTCTTAAAGGCTTTAGCTTTAGGTCATTGCAAGCTGGGAAAAAAGTATGTTTGCGTGCAACGAATAAACACAAGCCATTTGAAAACCCACGCCAAAAACTTTTACTATTAAACACAAAAAATTGTCTACGCATTTCGGACTCCCTAATAAAATAAACGTCGCCATGCTATCACTTACCACTACGCATCGGGAGTACAACCGAGATCAAAATATCACTTTGAAAAAACATCGACTTAAGCTCAATCAAACTATAAAGCGTAGAGTGATATTTATTCGGAATGCTTACATTTAGTTTCAAAACTTACCGATTGGGTTACAAAAAAACACTCCTTTAGAGCACCTCTACGAATTCAAACAGTTCAAAATACTGTTTATGATTTCGTAATGGAAAAACGCGTGCTTACTCTCGAATTAGTGGTCAAAAAACATGGCAAACGCCTCAAACGTGTTGAGCGTTCAATCATTCAATTGACTGAGTCGATTAACGATCTGCGGATCGAGATGATTAAAGGTCAAGCGGACACCAAAGCTGAGCTACGCAAACTCATTGAACATAAATTTAATTGGATTTTGACATCGATGTGTGCGGTCCTTCTAACGACAGTAGGTCTTTTATCAAAATTAATATTTGACCTCTATAACCGTCTATAAACCCTTTTCTCATAACGGCCATGTACTTGATAGTGTTGAGTTGGGCTCAGGTTGGACTCTCCGACATCTGGGTTTAACTCGAGGTATTGCTGCGGATCAAAATCCTCAGGCAGTGCCTCCTCAATCATGCTCACTCGATACGGCGCAAACAAGGCTTTTTTCTTCCAGAAAAACAAGCCGTCGCTGCCTCGCTCGATCGAACCATGGGCGACATTTTCAATCCCCGCAGCATAGGGATCGCCGGAGTCAATGACCCACTGGATGATTTGGAGGTGAAGTAATTTCATCACACCATCACCGATAAACGCCCCGTCACCAATGAAATCATTGTAGGAAAGCATATTACCTATGCGGTGAAGTCTGGCGTAGCCAACAAGCTGTCGATCAACAATCAGGGATCCTTGCCTGTGCCCTGGAATATCTTTAAAAACACCAAACAGCATTTCCCAATGCTGCGTACATGCCGGCAAGGGATCGTGCGTCCATTGCGCAGGCAGTCCACCAAATTTTTTGACATTCACCAACCAGGCATCAGGCATGATGCCAAACGAGCGGACTTTCATGGATCGTCGGATAGCAACCATGTCAGCGCTGTGGTTGGCCGCAGCAAACCGCTCGATTTTGTAGCCGTTTTTTAACGCCTTGTTTGCATGTCTGAGAAAGAAGCTTGAACGCTTGCCTAAGGCGCGTTTGTATTGCTGAAAATCTTTGTATTTTTTAAGATCAATACCGTGCATGGTGAGGGCATGCTGTTTCGTCTCGCTTGTTGAATGGCTGTGCTGTGTATTGGCGCAAGCATGACTCGGATACAAGCGAATATAAAACCCGAGGTAGGATTGAATAAGTGGAATGCAGGCAGAATGATCCTCATCGTGAGATGCATCAGCGCAATTAACCGCTATGACGTCTAACTGATCACGCGAATGGATGTTGTAGAGAGCCAAACGTGTGCTCAAACGTTTTGCAAATACTCTCGACTCCACATGCCTGGTGTAAAGAGTGGACAGCCAGTTGACGAATTTATCTACGATCACTTGAGCAACTCGACGGCTAACTGATGAACATGCAATGGCTGTGGTGCGTGTCGCTGCAAATTATCAGATCTCCAGAGAAAATAATCTGTCTGACCATCTGGCATACCCAGACTGTCGTACACCTCTGGAAGTACGGGCACATGATCGCCATACCAGAGCAGTTGTGCTGGGCGCTGTGGTGATGAGGGATGTGATGATGGAGTCTGCGTTAAGTGCCCGGACAATTCCTCCTGCGATGATGAGAAGTGTTTGATCAGGCGGTCAATCATCTGATCCGCATTGTCTAAGTGCCTGAGGTAGACCGGTAGATCCTTGCAGACTGCAGGCAAGGCTTGTTTAACCCACTTCAGGGTCTCCGATTCGCTTATTGTTTCTAAATGTAAGGGACCATGGTTTTCCATGGTGATCACAAAGATAAACAGGGGCTGGACATTTGGTTGATCCAGTAACGCTAAAACCTTGTTCGTGAGCACCGCGTCGCTAATATAGGGGCATTGCTCAGTCGAGTGAGTCGCTGCGTCAAAGCTTTTGATATCAATGAATTCGTCAAAACCAAGCAACGGAAAAATTTTATCCCGCTGATAAAAGCTCGCGGGATAGGGATGCACGCAAACGGTCCGATACCCTCTTTTTTTAAATTCATGTGCGATCGAAGGCAGACCATTTTGCACGCAGCGCCGATAGGGATTGAACTGGTCAATGCCTAATTCAGCGGTATTGATCCCGGTTAAAAATTCAAACTCGGTCCTGACGGTATTCGCACCCCAGGCTGGGACGGTGAGTGTTCCAAACCTGATCGAGTTCTGGCACGCTTGATCAAAGGCAGTTAAAACAGTTGGATCAATATTGCTAAACGCTCTGCGTAGATCAAAAAAAGATTCACTTTGAACGACTATTGTGTCTGGCAGAGGGGAAGGATCAGCGGGTAGATGTGCAAGCGTTGAGGATTTGCCTATCGTGACAGGAAGAGACTGACGCTCTGCTCTGGCATAGAGCCATAGCATTGCTAACAAGCCGTGTTTTTTGAAATCCTGTGAAGGCTTAAAACTCAACTCTGCTTTGCGGAGATTGCCTATAAATAGCAAAGCCACGGCAATGAATAATATGGTTATGCAGGCTATCCAGACCTGCTCTGTCGGGTTGGTTGCTGTCAGAGGCTGCTCTACTGAAACACCGATCCAAAGTGCCGCAGCGACCGCAGCCAGACACAGGGCTATTTTCCAGAAACCAAAAAATGGCAGATAGAGTCTCGGATGTTTGATTGCATCCAGAAAATATTCAAAGTCCTGATAAATGAAAGGCTCTCTCAGCGAGCGAAACTTGGCATGATTAATCAAAACCAGTACGTAATAAATCGTACTGCTCAGACATAACGCCAGCCAGGGCCTGCGAAACTGCAGGAACTCAATCAGAAAGAGGATGAGCCATAGTCCTGTGTGTAAGAGCAGATCTGCTAAATGGCGCTGCCACACGGGATAAGGTCTAGGTGAATGGAACTGTTCAGTGCAGAAGGACAGCACCAGACCAATCGCTATCGGGACAAGCATCGCACCCATCGCATGATGGAACTGAATCACCTGAAATACCGAACTAAGCACGGTAGCCCATCCACCCCAGGATTTTGATTGAAATCTCAGGAGGCAATACAGCCAGAAACCAGGTGCCGATATTCAGGGGAAAGGGAAAAGAAATCCGTGCGTGATTAAGCGCCAGGCGTCTTTTAATCACGGCGGCTGCTCGCTCAGCAGTCCACAGAAAGGGCTTCGGACCTGGCATCGCGTCGCACATGTCTGACTCAACATAGCCGGGCATGACTACAGTGACTTGAATCCCGTGAGGTGCCAGCCAGCCACGCAAGGCCTCGCCATAGGCTTTGACCCCGGCTTTGCTCGCACTATAGGCTGGAGTTAGAGGCAAGCCAAAAAATCCTGCCAAAGAACTGATCAAGGCGATCTGACCATGACCGCGTGCGCGCATGGGTTTGATTGCGGCGCTGGCCAAAGCCATTGTTGCGCGCAGATTCACCTCCAGCAAGCGCTCTGCTTGAACCCAGTCCTCACCCTCACCCTTTGGGCCGATGTTGATGTTCATCCCCTGATTAGCGATGAGCAAATCAATTGGATTGCTGTAGTCGATATCTTGCACCCAGGCCTGTAGCTGCGGGGTGTCAGTGATGTCGAATATCCCAAGAATCACTTGGGCGCCACGTGCCTCGCAGTCGCCTGCGACAAGATTAAGTTTTTCTTCGTCTCGGCCATGCAACACCAGGATCACGCCAGGTGCTGCGTAGGCTCTGGCCAGAGCCGAGCCTATGCTGCCTGAGGCGCCTGTGATCAGGATGGTTCGGAGGGAACGCTGACTCATACTGAGGTCTGCCGCATCAAAAACTCCAGGGGGGATTGCTCTGCAGTCAATATTTGCGCACTGGCTTTGACCGCGAGTGCGATGCCTTGCGGGCAATAAAATCCGCCATTGACCTGAGTAGTATGCATCAGCACGGCTTTGAATTGTTTGAATAAGGCAGAATCCGGCTCAGGTAGTTCGGTCCAGAAATCATCCAGCCCACACTGTGCCGTTAAGCCAGAGAAATTGTATTGGGCCTCGGCTAGACAAAGTGTGGGGCACCCAAATTCTAGCGCGACACTGCCTACGGTACTGTTCAGCGTAATCGTACCCAAGGCTTTACCGACCATGGCGTTGAGATCACCGGTTTCGAAATAATGAATTCGCTCTGATACACCATATTGTTTCGCCAGATTGCCGCTTAACACCTGATAGTCGATTTGTCCGAAATCAAGGGGGTGGTTTTTGATGACTAGCTTTGTAGCAGCAGGGGCATACTGGGCAAACGAAGCAATGACATGTTCAAGTAAGATTGGCATGCTATTCAAAACAGACTGATCTAGTACCTGAAAGTCACTATTGAGCTGCAAGGGCAAAAAATAGAAACCCGGAGATTGACTCAACACGGCGGAGAGTTTGCTGCGCTCCTGCTCTGCAAGGCGTTTGTTTTTAAACTCACGGGACACAAAGCCAGCGTACTCAACCGGGGCGAGTACGGGCGCATGGGTTTTGTATTGGGGAAACAGAATTGGATTGAGGCTGGAAGCCAAATGATAGGCTACATCATGCGCGGCTCGCCGCCAAAATGGTGATTGAAAACGTTCAGGCGATCTGTTTGCGTTGTTTGTTTCAGCAAGCCTGAACGCTGCAGCGCGAATCCATTCTGGATCGCGGGGAAATAGCGAGCGACCATTGACCCCTTCACGCTCAAGCGTCACCCAGTAAGGTCGGAAATACCCCTCTTCGAAAACGTGATTACGAATTCCAGCATTTCGCGCTTGCTGCACAGCGATCTGATGCACCGGTCGTCTGTCGCCAAACAAAACCTGATCAGTAATGCCCGCACGCTGATAAATTTGGTTCAGATAATCGGGTAATGAGTTCAGGTCATCTCTGAACCAACGGGATGTGTGTGGTGCCCAGTAGGCAACATCCCCTCCATTGAAACTCAACTTGGTGACACGATGACCTTGTGCAAGTAGCGCCTCACCCAGCCGTTTAAAAAACGGTGAGCTCACACCCTGCAGCAGGAGAAAATGTCGCTTCACGTTGGCTATGAAAATTCAGGCACAAAAATTAAGCTCACCGTGTCCGGGTCAGGCGCACTTGCGAAGTGTGTCCATGGCAACGTTTAACTTGGTGGACCGACTCAAGATGTCAATTAATACAATGGCACGCGCTTCTCCATCCGTCATCTGAAAAACTGCTTCCAGACCAGCAAACGGGCCATCGGTAATCTGCAATTTGTCGCCGGGCTGATGCAATGCGACAGGCTCGGCCATCACAAGTTGTTCACGATCTCGCAAGACATCAATCAGGTGGGGAGCTACGCGTGCAGGTTCGTTACCAAACATCAGTAAAGTTGAAACGCCGAGTGTTGATCTGATAGGAGCCCAGCTCTGCCCGGAGTGTGCCAGACTTAACTGAATAAACAGATAGCGAAAAAACAAGGGATCCAGCTGGGTTTTCACTTTTCCGTTGCGCAGTTTTTGCACGGGACAGACCGGCAAATAACAGGTGTAGCCCTGATTTTGCAGATTAAGTAAGGCTCTGGCTTCTTGCCTGGGTTTTGAGTGAATTACATACCATTCCATAGGAGATAATGTAACAGATACTTAGCATTTTAAGAATTAATTATGAGTACTTTTTTTGACTACTTTTTATGGAAACTGATATTAACCTCAGGTGGTTAATTCTTGGTGTCGACTACTTAGTACCGACGATTTTCAGCTGACCCGTGCTTCGTGTAATGCAGCGCTGCATCTTCAGGCGAGCACTTCACATCAGGATTTAATCTTAAGTAGTTTGCAGCATCAAAATCATCCGGCACGGATATCTTGTAGTGCCGTTTTTCAGACTGTCCATGCAGCTTGTAATGCACCTCAGGAGGCATCTTACGGTTATCAATATCAGGATTGAGACGCAAATAATCTTGCGCATCAAAATCTGCAGGTAACGATTGAACGATAAGGTTAATCAAATAAGGAGCAAATAAACTTCTTCTTTTCCAGGTGAATAGTCCCTCACTGCCTCGCTCCATTGCGCCATAAACCATTTGGCTGGTGTCTTGTGTAAATACATTCGCGGGATCAAGTACCCATTGCATGATTTCCATATGCAACAATTTCATAATGCCGTGGGCGACATAATCGCCATGCCCAATAAAATCCCTATAAAAAAGGGTATTACCGATCCTGTGCAAGCGCGCATAGCCCAGCATATGCTGGTCGGTCTGGATAGCACCCTGCTGATAACCGGGGCGGTCCGCAAAAACTCCGAATAAATACTCCCAGTGCTGAGGGCACGAAGGCTGCTGAATTTCAGCGAAGGATTTTGGTAGCCCACCCAGATGATCGATATTGATAAAAAAAGCATCGGGCATCAGACCAAAGGAACGAATCTTGAGCGAGCGATGAATGCTAACAATATCGGGGCTATGATTAGACGGCTCAATCAGGTGAACGCGATAACCTTCCCTGAATGCTTTCTTTGCATCGCGTACAAAATTACCAGATTTTTTTGCTATCTCCTTTTTATAGTCGTCATAACTTTTGTATTGATTCAAGTCAATGGCATGCAAGGTGGTGAGCTTTGCCTGAGAACGCTTATGAGGCCTAGCAGCGCTGTAAAAATCGCTGAAGGTTTCTTCATAACTCGTGATCATTTTTCTGCAGATCGGCGTGCCGCACTGACACTGCTGGACGCAATCAATAGTCAGTACAGGCGCGAGTGTTCGATCAGACAGGCCGTAGGCGTGCAAGCGCTGACGCAGTTTATTTTTAAAAAAGAGCGGCTCGATGCGCTCGCTATACAGCTCGACAACACTGCTGGTGATCAGGGGGAGTAAGGCGTTCAGGGAAAAAGGCTGCCCGCGCCAGCTTTGTCTGGTTGATCTGGCGGTGGTTTGTGTCATGCCCCGATCCACTTGAGATCCGTTGTCCTGCGCGGGGGCTTTATTCGCTGACATTTTCCCCTGATTGGTTTTAGTGTTCTAAACGGCGTAGTATGGTATTCGATATTTGAATATAGCCTAAACAAAAAGGCCTGCACATGCCATCGAACACGACCTCCAGCACAAAGCCTGACTCCCTCAGCAGCGAAACCCTGGATCTGTCCATCGAAGGCATGACCTGTGCCTCGTGTGTGTTCCGTGTTGAAAAAGCCTTATCGGCCGTACCCGGTGTGTCCAAAGCAACGGTAAATCTCGCGACCCAGCGTGCCCATGTTATCTATGATCCTCTGATAGCCAATCAGTCTGTCGCATCGACTGGTACCATCGCAGCAGTCAAAAAAGCTGGCTATGAAGCCAGCGAAATTGAAATTCACGCAGCGCCGACTGACACTCTGACCGCTTCGCGCGAAGAAGAAGGTCGATACTTATCGCGCCAGCTGTTGATCGCCCTGCTGCTCACCTTACCGGTCTTTATTCTGGAGATGGGCTCTCACCTGATTCCGGCTATGCACAGGTTCGTGCATGAGCATTTCGGTATGCAAAATAGCTGGATGCTGCAATCGGTATTGACGACCTTAGTACTGATCGGTCCAGGTCGTGTATTTTTTACTAAAGGTCTGCCTGCTCTCTGGCATTTATCACCAGAGATGAATTCTCTGGTCGCGCTGGGCTCTGGGAGTGCCTGGTTGTTTTCCATGGTGGCGACGTATGCACCGTCCTTGCTACCCGAAGGAACACGCTTTGTTTATTTCGAAGCAGCAGCAGTTATTGTCACGCTGATTTTGCTCGGTCGAACTTTAGAGGCCAAAGCAAAAGGTCGCACGGGTGCTGCCATCCAGCACTTGGTAGGACTCGCTCCCAGAGAGGCGCGCTTGCTTCGTGATGGACAGATGATTGATGTGGCGATCGAGTCTGTATTGCCAGGTGATTATGTGGTCGTGCGCCCTGGTGAAAAAATCCCTGTCGATGGTCAGATTACTGAAGGTACGCCTTATATCGATGAAGCGATGATCACGGGTGAGCCGTTGCCAGTGACCAAGGCGGTCGGGGATCGTGTGACGGGAGGCACGATTAACACCACGAACAGTTTTACGTTTGTCGCAACACATACAGGTGGCGATACGGTGCTCGCCCGGATCATCCGTATGGTTGAAAGTGCTCAGGGTGCGAAGCTGCCTATCCAGGCAGTGGTGGATCGTGTGACGGCATGGTTCGTACCAGCCATCATGGTGTGTGCATTACTAACGTTTTTAGTGTGGCTATGGCTTGGGCCCACGCCAAGTCTGAGTTATGCACTCGTCAATGCGGTCGCGGTGATGATCATCGCCTGTCCCTGCGCGATGGGACTTGCGACACCGACGTCGATTATGGTGGGGACTGGACGTGCGGCCGAGCTCGGTGTGTTGTTCAGGCAAGGCGATGCACTACAACGCATGCGTGATGTGCAAGTGATCGCCTTTGACAAGACGGGGACTTTGACGATGGGCAAACCGGTGCTGACTGATGTGGTGGTACTGAGTGCTCTCTATGATCGGGGGACGTTGTTATCCTGGGCTGCCTCCTTGCAGAGTCAGTCAGAGCATCCTATTGCACATGCTATTTTGAATGCAGCGACTGAGGAACAACTGCCCTTGCCTGCTGCGAAAGATTTCACGGCGATTCGTGGTGCGGGGGTGCGTGCGGTTGTTCTGGATAATGTGATTCTTTCGGGTGCGCAGCATTTAATGACCGATGAAGGGATTTCTACAGAACTTGCGAATGAACAGATCAGGCAATGGGGTGAGCAAGGCAAGACGCCAATTTATCTGGCAGTGAATGGTGAGCTCGCAGCGCTCATGGCCGTGGCGGATCCGATTAAGTCGAGTGCGGTGTCCGCGATCGCGGCTTTGCACGATCTGGGTCTGAAAACCGTCATGATTACGGGTGACAATATTCATACAGCACAGGCGGTAGCGGCGCAGCTAGGGATTGATCAGGTGCACGCGCAGGTCTTGCCGGAGGGCAAGGTCGCTGTGTTGCAATCGTTACGAGATCAAGGCGCGGTACTGGCTTTTGTGGGTGATGGGATTAACGATGCGCCGGCTTTGGCAACCGCTGATGTCGGGATCGCGATCGGCACGGGGACAGATGTAGCGATCGAGAGTGCTTCGGTCGTATTGATGTCCGATGATTTGCACGGTGTAGCGAACGCTGTGGGTTTGTCGCGTGCGACGTTGCGCAACATTAAGGAAAATCTTTTCTGGGCTTTTGCGTATAACGTGGCGCTCGTACCGCTCGCTGCAGGTGCGTTGTATCCTAATTTCGGGATACTGTTGTCACCGATGTTTGCCGCGGGAGCGATGGCCTGCTCGAGTGTTTTCGTGATCGCGAATGCGTTGAGGCTTAAGAGGTTTAAGCCTGGAGCTTAATATCCATCAGCGTAGTTTCACGTCGTTTCAAATGTTATTTGTTGAACTAAAGTTATTTAATGTTCAGCACAAAATTTCAACGCACTATAATAGTGACGCAGCATGCCAGATCAAGAATGATTGAGCGTTTTGTTACAGACGAAATGCTTATTCAAATAATTGATTCTGGAAAAATACGTTACAAAAATGAAACTCATTTTTGGATTTTCAAAGATTTTCCAAATCGAACTGACAACTTGTTGTGCGCGGTTTTGGTTTTGGAGGATGCATTGATTGTAAAAACTGTCATGCATCATTTTTCATTAAGGTAGACAAGCGCCATGCGCACTACATACTACGATGACGATGATATTTTAGTAGTTCGCCTTTCAGACAAACCAATCTGCCGTGAAGTCTCACAAGACTGGTGTACGCATATTAGTTATGCTGAAGATGGCTCTGCTGTTGAAATAGTATTACTCGATGCAAAAGCCAATGGAGCGTATCCACTGGCCATCGAGCACATCAAAGCAGCCTAGATCAAAATCCTGTTAAGCCCCAGCTTTCCAAACATGCGTAAGCGACATCGCATCAGGACGCTGCGCTGCAGCGAGTTCGTTAATCGGTGTACCAACGGCCAGAAAACCGACGAACCTGTAATCCAGCCCGTCAAAGCCTAAGGCCTCGGGCACCTCTTCCGTGTACGAACCCAGCCCAGTGCTCCAGTAACTCGCAAAACCTAATGCATGCGCAGCGTTTTGAATATTCATCACGGCTGCACCCATTGAAAGGGTCTGCTCAATCTCAGGAACTTTGCTGTTGTCGTGTGAAATCTTGTAAGCCAAACCGATTAGCAGTGGAACCTTGGACATCCAGTTGCGCGTGTTCTGTTCTTTTTGGGGGGTGATCTCCCTTCCCCAGCGACGGGTAGCGTCGATCGCCAGATCGGTAAAGGCCCCAATCTCTGATTGCTCAATCAATACAAACCGCCAGGCACGCATGGCAGCATGGTCTGGTGCGCACACTGCAGTCTGCAAAATTTGTTTGAGCTGCTCGGGATTTGGACCAGGTGCCTGAACCAGTTTGTTAGACCGGCGCGAGAGCATCGATGCGACGAGATCTGAAGATTGCGTGATTGTCATGACTGGATACCTCTAAATGAATTCAATGGGTTTATAGCATTAGCTTTGGTAAAGCGTGGGTAAACACCGTTTGAAATATTTAGCAATTGGAGGCTTTAGGTAATCGCTTCAATTTTGAAGCGATTAAATTGAAAATACGCTTCATTTTTGAAGCGATTACTCAGGATTTACGCTTCAACAAAAAATTTACCCAATAAAAAACCCTGCACCACCGAAGCGACACAGGGCTTTAAAACAAAAGCCTACCGAAGTAGGCTTAAGTCAACTCAGATTACAGCACTTGAATGTTGGTAGCTGATGGGCCTTTTGCGCCCTGACCAATTTCAAAGCTGACTTTCTGGTTTTCTTCGAGGGTCTTGTAACCGCTCGAACGAATTTCAGAATAGTGAGCGAAGAGATCTTTGCCGCCGCCATCAGGCATAATGAAACCATAACCTTTTTCGGCGTTGAACCACTTAACGACACCAGTAGACATTTGAACTTCCTTGATAAATAAAATACGGGCAAAACGCCCACGTGCTAGATGATCAAGGAATGGATAGACACCACTGATTACCACTAAGGGCGACCGACTAGGGACAAAAACCGAATCGCTTGAGAATCTTGCAAGCCCAAGTGTAGTAGGGAAGACCCCGAGAGTCAAACATAATTATTCTAATTTGTCGTATAAATGCCTGATTTTGCAGTTTTCACTATCAAATCAGCATAAAAGCCACAAAAAAAGTGAATTAATCAAATTTAAGTCAATTTTTCAATTAAATCCACTAGATCACCACGCCTAAACTTTCATGATTCACTAGTCAACGCAGGAACTACCATGAAAGTGATTGTTTTAGGTGCAGGTGTGATCGGAACAACTACGGCTTATTACCTGGCTCGCGCCGGTGCCGACGTCACCGTGATTGACCGCCAGCCCTGTGTGGCGAATGAAACTAGCTTTGCCAACGCGGGCCAGGTTTCTCCTGGCTATTCCACTCCCTGGGCAGCGCCTGGCATTCCTCTGAAAGCAGTCAAATGGATGTTCCAGCGGCATGCGCCGTTAGCAATGAGTCTGGATGGCAGCCTCTGGCAATTGAAATGGATGGCCAGCATGCTGCGCGAGTGCAACGCTGAGCGCTACGAGATCAACAAAGAACGCATGACCCGCATTGCTGAGTACAGCCGTGACTGCCTCAGAGCACTGCGTGCAGATACCGGTATTGAATATGAACAGCGCACGGGCGGCACGCTACAGTTGTTTCGCACACAAGCTCAGGTCGATGCGGTGCAACGCGACATCAAGGTCCTAGAGGAATGCGGTGTACCTTATGAGCTGCTCGGTCGCGAGCAACTCACCTCAGTCGAGCCAGGACTCGCCCATGCGAAAGAACTGCTCGCGGGTGGGCTTCGCTTGCCTAACGATGAGACGGGCGATTGTCAGATGTTTACGACCCAGCTCGCCATCAAGGCAAAAGAGCTGGGAGTCAAATTCAGATTTGATTCAACCGTGGAACAGATCATCTCTGAGGGCAATCGCATCACAGGTGTGAAAGTCAACAATGAAATATTGACGGCCGACAAGTATGTAATGGCTTTCGCAAGCTATGCGAGGGACTTGCTCAAACCGCTCTCAATCAATCTGCCCGTCTACCCTGTTAAAGGCTACTCTTTAACGATTCCACTGGTAGATGAATCCAAGGCTCCCACATCCACCGTACTGGATGAAACATACAAAGTCGCGGTGACTCGTTTTAATAAACGCATTCGCGTGGGCGGCATGGCCGAGCTCAGTGGCTTCAATATGGATCTCAAACAACGCCGTCGCGAAACATTAGAAAAAGTCGTGACAGATTTATTCCCTGGTGGAGACCTCAGTCAGGCAACGTTCTGGACTGGACTGCGCCCGATGACGCCAGATAGTACGCCGGTGGTCGGCCATACGCATTTTCAAAATCTGTTCATCAACGCTGGACACGGCACGCTAGGTTGGACGATGGCTTGCGGCTCAGGAAAACTGATTGCTGACCTGGTGACCGGTCACAAAACAGAAATCAGTACCGATGGCCTGGATATCAGTCGTTACCAGTCGACTTCGCACACGCACGCCCGAACACACACTCCCCTGCAGGCAGAACCAATATAATTCACGCATGACTAGACCTGCTCAGGCATTGATTGATCTCGATGCATTACGACATAACTATTTACTCGCCCGGAATCTTCATGGAGGTCGGGCGCTTGCAGTCATCAAAGCCAATGCCTATGGCCATGGTGCGGTGCGTTGCGCGCAGGCGCTACATGGCATTGCGGATGGGTTTGCAGTCGCCTTTGCCGCAGAAGCCTTTGAACTCAGAGCCGCGGGTATTGAAGAACCCATATTGATTCTTGAGGGGTGCTTTGATTCGGATGAGCTGATCGAGTCCGCAAGATTGGGAATATGGACCGCTGTGCATCAGAAAAGTCAGATTGATGCGATCGAAAAAACACCCTTACCCGCAGGATCAGTCCATGCATGGTTAAAAGTAGATTCAGGTATGAACCGTGCAGGGTTTGAACTCTATGAGGTCGCTGCAGCGCACGGCCGCCTGAGTGCATGTACCAGCGTAGCAGACATCACACTGATGACGCATTTCGCCCAGTCTGATGAACCGGAAACATTTGCAACGCAAAAACAAATCGACGCCTTTGATGCGGCGACTGCGGACTTACCTGGACCACGCAGCCTAAGTAATTCGGGTGGCATTTTGGCCTGGCCTCTTTCACGTCGAGACTGGGCGCGAGTAGGGATCCTGCTCTATGGCGCGGATCCAATGCCTGAGCAGACCCATCACCTGGTTCCTGTGATGACCCTCCAGAGCGAGGTATTTGCAGTCAAGATGCTCGAGCCTGGCGAGTCGTTGGGCTATGGGGCAACGTTTACTGCAAAAGTGCACATGCGCATCGGACTGATCGCCATGGGCTATGCAGATGGCTATCCGCGCTGCGCGCCGACGGGTACCCCTATTGCGGTCGATGGCTTCGTAACCAGAACGATTGGCCGTGTTTCCATGGATATGCTGACGGTAGATTTGACGGATTTGCCGCAGGCAGGTGTTGGCAGCAAAGTCGAGTGCTGGGGACGCCAGATTGATATCAATACCGTCGCAAAACTAGCTGGCACGATCTCTTATGAGCTGCTCTGCAACGTTAAACGCGTGCCGATTGTCTACTCAACCACGTCCATTTAATAATATTCACTAAATTGTCACATTTGACAGGTAATGTCTGAATATTGATGTTTAGACCTAAGCAATTACAGTTTCAGCATCCTCTGCAAACTTTTAGCCTGTCAGGATCACACCCCATGAATTTAACAATTGAAGATATTTCGGACTCAATCACCAAACTGAACTTAATTGGAAAAATGGACCTTTTGGGTGCACAAGCGATTGATATCCGTTTTAACGCAATGTCCAGTAGCGGAAAAAATATCATTGTGAATTTTGAAGAAGTCTCTTTTCTGGCTTCAATGGGCATACGTACGCTGGTCATGGGCGCCAAGGCTGCACAATTGAAAAACTGCAAAATGGTTATTTTGAAACCTAATGCAGATGTCGAAGAGGTATTAATTGCCAGCGGACTCGACAGCCTTTTCTCCATCGTTCAGGACATGGACGCTGCGCAGGCAGTGTTCAACAGCTAGTACGCTGCAGTTAATCATTTTTTGATATTGACGATGATCATGACGCTATCCGTTTCTGGAAAGGTTGAATCTCTGGCTGAAGTGGGTCAATGGGTGGATGATTTCACATCAAAATCTAGTTTGACCGCCTCAAATAATTTTGCCTTGCAGTTATGTTGCGAGGAAGTCGTCTCCAACATTGTGAAATACGGATCGCTCCCGCAGGAAATGGCCGATCATCAAACTTCAACAATAGAATTATCGCTCAAGGCCGAGGGCCATATTATTGAATTAAAAGTTGAAGACTCTGGTATCGCGTTCAATCCGCTCGAGTCAACAGAGCCCGGACATCCCAGCAACCTTAACGAAGCAAAAGTAGGTGGTCTGGGAATCAGCTTAATTAAAAAGTTTTCTAAAAACATTAAGTACGAAAGAAAAAACTTTAAAAACTGTTTATTTTTATTTTTTGATTTCAGTCCAAAACCTGCCGCTTCATAACCAAAGTATCTGCTCAATGATGAAGCAAGCCAATGGTTTAAAGATTATTGCTGTCATTAAAGGTATTCGCGGCGGTATTGCTCTAGTCATCTGCGTGACGCTATTGAGGCTATCGCAAAATGAAATAAATTATGAATCGTATAAATCGATTTTAATTGGTTACGCAAATTCATTTGAAGATCCATTTCTTCATTTACTCGCTGACGCAATACTGCTTATCCAACCTGAACACCTGCTGATAGTTTCTTTTCTGTTTGGTGGCTTATTTATTGTACGAATAAGTGAAGCGATCGGTTTATGGTTTGACAAACTTTGGGGCCAACTCCTTGCTCTGGTCACAAGTCTTGTCTTTATTCCGGTTGAGACTTATTTTCTCCTGGATAAATGGAGCGTATTGACCCTAGCGCTGATTGTTGTGAATTTAATTATTTCTATTTTTTTATTTTTAGTTATTCAGAAGAAATTACAACCTCATCAACCACTCAAATCAAGGATTCGTTTTAAATAACCGAATGCCGACCTGACAGGATAAGTTGTAATGTTCTTCCGTACCTGCCATCGGGTCGCATTCAAAAAATGGGCTGCGGATCACAACCTGAATAGCTCGGAGTTTTAAGCGAGCTTCAGTTTCAGATAAGGGAGCAAACGTTCCAGTTGTATCGCGGGCAATTAGCTGTAAAACACTCGGTACAAGACTATCGATAATAGCGCCTAACTTTTCTGGCTCTTTTGAACGTTTTAGAAACTGACGAATGATCCAGCGTGTTAATTGTGGATTGTTATTTTTTTTAAATTCACAAAAAATGGCATCAACAATCATCTTTATAAAAATTTCAACGTCTTGTGCTGGGTCATGCTGTTGAACTTTTTCCAGAATAATTGTGTAGGTTTTATTGCGTCGTTGAATAAATAAAGAAAGAAAAACATCATCAATTTTTTTAAAGTAATGATAGATACTTCCGATCGAGTAACCAGAACGCTTGGAGAGTTCTCTAGAACTCAACATATCGGGTTCCCCAGTTTTAATCAGGTCTTTGGCAGCAGAAAAAATATTGTCAACAGTCATCTCGCCCCTTTTTTGCAAAGGGCGGGTGAACAAAACTTCTTCTATGCCTGTATCAGTATTCTTTTGCAAAAGTTCATCCTCGGCGAAACCGAACAAATAAAGATTGAAAAATAGTTTTATATAAATTTACTATAAAAATCATTGAGTTACAGAATTATTTTTTAAAAATCAAACCGAACATCTACAAGCACATTATGGCGGAACATTCACTTATAGTGTGAAGTTAACGTGAGAATGAATTCTAAATGGTGCCTTCTGAATTAAGTCATAAATCTTTGCCCCAAAAAATCAGTGACCTGAATCTATGGGACGCAAACATCGACTGCGACGCTTCAGTAGGTGAAGTTGAACAACTATTTGTATCTGATCCTCAACTTCCTGGCTGTCTGATCCTCAGTGGTAGCGAGATACTAGGCGTCTTATCTCAAAAAAGACTGTTTGCTGCGCTCAGTCGTCCGTATGTTCGCGAGCTCTACATCAAAAAACCAGCGCTGCTTTTGATGCAACTTGAGATTATTGACACCACACCCGCTCTATTGGCTGATGATGTTTCGATTGCAGAGGGGGTGAGAGTCGCCTTGCAAAGAGACTCTGCAATTTGTTACGAACCCATTCTGGTTCATTCACCTCAAGGCGTACGCATCTTAGAAGTTGACTTGTTAATGCGTGCGCAGTCGCAACTATTGCAAGAAACCATTTTGAGCAAGGACAGTTTGCTACTCGAAGTGCAAGCCTCGGCAGAGGAATTGCGCAACACGATGCTGAATCTGGAAAAAGCCAGAGACCGGCTGTTAGAGTCCGAAGAACGACTTGAAGCAGAAGTAATTAAACGTACGTTAGAACTAAAAACCGTCAATCAAGATCTGATCCTAAAACAAAATCAGATTAATGATGAATTGCAAGTAGCAAGAGCATTACAGCAATCAATTTTGCCAGAAACTTTCCCCCAAGATCACCGCTTTGAGGGGCATGCCTACATGAGCGCGGCACGCATGATCGGTGGTGACTTCTACGACGTGTTTAAACTCGACAATGATCGTTTAGGGGTGATTGTTGCTGACGTGAGCGGCAAAGGCGTTCCTGCAGCCCTATTCATGGTGCTTGTGCGCACGATGCTTCAAGAGCTCGCCATGCAGCATCTCACACCGAGTGCGTGTATCGATCAAGCCAATAAACAATTAAATGCAAAAAATCCACTCTCACTTTTTGTGACGTTGCTATACGGAATTTTGGACGTACATACGGGTTTATTCACCTTTTGTAATGGTGGTCATGTGATGCCATACGTCATCAGAAAAAAGGGAGTAATTGAAACCGTTTCAGAAAGAGGCTCTCCGATCGTTGGCCTACTAGATTTAGCGAAGTTTAAAGACCTGTCTATCAAACTTGAGCCTGGCGACAAAATTCTAATGATTTCCGATGGCGTCACGGAATGTTTTAACCCAGAGGACGAAGCCTTTGGGGAATTCAGACTGCTTGATTTTTTAAAGCAAAACGAAAGTGATTCGTTAAGCAACGAAATTGAGAACCTGATAGAAACATTGGGTAATTTTTCTAACGGTATCCCTGCCTCAGATGACATCACCGCGCTCATGGTTAGATTTCACGGACAGGCGGATCAGGATAAAAACGCTGTGCTACTGCATGCTGGAATGAATAGTCAAAGTCACCATCAAAGCAGCCCTTTGAAAACGCTGTGTTAAGTCAGATCGATTAAAAGATTCATTATGAAAAAGTATTCACAACATGTTTAGCCTGAGAAATAAAGACAAAGCATCCAAAGCAGCTACAAATATGGTGCGTGAAAAAAAATCCAGGCTGCTGCCAGTCTTTGGTTTGATCGTCAGCTTGTTAATTGGTGCTGAGGCTTTCTATGCCATCATTCCATGGCTCGCGGAGAAACCTGAACAAATTAAAGATCTGAGAGCAGATGGCACAAAAAATGAACCCTTCGACGTTGTACTGATCACTGACGCCAGTGGCCAGACAAAATACATCGGCAAAGACATGGCAGCCGGATTTCAGGATGCAATTGCTCGCAACGATGTCACCAACGATGTCCGCTTAATTGTTCGCGATGACAAAGGCAGCGCTGAAGCAACCGCCGCGATTGCAAGTGGCTCAGCAGCTGGTTTTAGAACGCTGGCTTTGGTTGGCCCGAATGAGCAAGAGGGTTTTAACTCGGTAAGGGATGCGGCCAACGAAAATGAAGTCGTCGCTTTAGTACCTATCGGTAACCCGATGAAGCAGGAAAATGGTGAATGGGTTTTTTCTCTCCAAGCCTCAACACATAAAAACGGCATGGTTTTAGGGCGTATGCTCCAGCGCGTAGCCTCAGACGCGACAGTCGTGCAGTTTGCACATGGTGATGGGACTACCGACGGTCTATGGAATGGTTTACTGGAGTCCTATGCGGGCAGCGGTATTGAAGCCATTGACCGTGTCGACTGGAACAAAGAAGCCAGCCCCAAAGAGATTGCTGAAAATATTGCACATAATACCTGGCACGATGTAGTCATCATTTCACTTCCAATGGAGGAATCTGAAGTTGTTCTGCGCGCACTGAGAGAATATGGCTATGCTGGCTTGATCGTTGTCGAGGGAGAATCCTCACTGGAGTTTTTCGCACAGAGATTCAAAGCGGATCGAAGTGAAATTTTAAAAGAAGGCTATTTCACAAATGGCGTGATCAGTCTGGTCCCGTTCACACCAAGTATCGCAAATGAAAAAAGTCAGCGACTTATTTCCAATTACCGCAATACAAATCAAGGAGATCCTAGCTGGGCTTATGCCTATGGTTATGATGCTGGGCTGCTGATCGCTAACTTTTTACAAGATAGTAAAGCCACCGGATCCTTTAATCTGGGCAATCCGGATTTCATGCGTGCAGAGCTCAAAAAATACCTATCCAACCTACATTTAAGTGAAGAAACAATCGTAGGATTTACAGGACCTCTCGATTTCAAAGAAAAAAATATTAGGGATCTTTCTCCAAAACTGGTCATTTACAACGAACGTAAACAAAAACCATATTTCGTTCAGCTCAGCGACACCCCTACTCTGATCCGTGACACCAAAGACAGCTCGGATTTCATTCGAATTGGCGACTACGGCTATCGTGTAGTCCCAGTTGTCCATGTGGGGATCAATCCTAAATCCTTCAGTGGCATCAATCTTGATCAAGGCGTGTATGACGGGGTGTTCGACATCTGGTTTAAATCTAAAAATCAAATCGATATCGCAGACATCCAATTTTTAAATCTTGTCGGAGATTTAAAATCGGCCGTTATCACAGAAGAAAAAAAATCATCGACTGAAATCTATCGTCGTTACCTGGTTAATGGAGTATTCCGTTTCGATCCAAAGCCGTCAGATTTAGTTTTAGATCAGATTAATCTACCAATCCTATTTCGACACCGCAATCTTGATTATTCAGAATTGCGTTTCGTCACAGACCCTGAAGTTTTCTATATCTCTCAAGCGGTTGCTCGCTCTGCAGATCAGGAAAATACTGAGATATCGGCACAGGGGTTCAATATTCGCAGTTTGTTTCTTGCTGTAGATGAAAGACAAATTAAAGCACTCGGAGATTCGCGCGGCTCGCATGGGGTAATTAATTACTCCGTTGGAACCTTTCAAATAAACTTGCAGCGCTCTATTTCAACAGCCACGTCACACATCGTACGTGCCTTTAATACGGAATTGCTAATACAAATATTTATTATCTCTTCAATACTTCTGCTAGCGATATCCTTGTTATGGATTCTGCGTCCTATCAAATTATTTGAAGGTCTGTATCACGCTGTCTTTCTTGCAACAGCAATGCTCAGTGAAACAATTCTATTTACCCTGCCACTCACTTCAAAATTAGGCGTTGAGTCCCTGGCATTCATTCGTATCAGCTTCAACCTGATATTCATTATGATTTCGGTGAGATTGGTAGACATCGTACTGATGTCGTTCTTTCTAAAAAGAAATAAACAAGCAAAAAAAGTACAACCCGTCATTTTGTTTTTTGTTCGTATTGGTTTGTATTTTGCCGGTATAGCTATTTTTTATATGGGTGTACTCGGAAGAGACCTCCTACCGATTTTAGCGACTGCCTCAGTTTTGCTGACTGTGATTGGTCTGGCTTTACGCGAATTGATATTTGACTCAGTAGCTGGCATCGCCATTGCTGCAGATGAAAACATGCGCGTGGGGCAGTGGATTACTCTGCGAACGAAAGATCAAAACTTAACTGGAGTTGTACTCGAATTAGGGTGGAGATTTGTGACCATTCGCTCAAGAAACGACCAGGTCCATTACATACCCAACTCAATTTTTGCGACACAAATTTTATCCAATATGTCCAATAACAATGGATATACAAGGATTGAAATTCCCTTCCTGATGTCTGCCCGCGCTGATATTAATGTGGTTTTCCCAAAACTAGTTGAGGCCGTATCGCTCAAACTCGCTAATGACACAAGCGTTGACCATACTCGCCCATTCAGAATTGTGATTGATGGCTTGGAAGATGAGTGTATTAAATGCCTGGTTCAGATCTATTACTCACCAGAGGTAGGAACCGATACGCTACGCACCAGGGTGCTGGAAGAAATCCGTTTAGTTCTGGTCAAGGAAGACTCTTTATCCATTGGCCTGCCCGTTCGTAAATTCAAAATGAACGCTTTTCCTGGCTAAATAGTATTTCCGTCTTTAAATCTTTCGATTCAGGAGAAATCTAATTTATGATCGAGGCAACTTAAGCAACCCAGATTTAATCGATGCAACTTGCCACCTGGAACGTCAATTCCCTAAAAGTACGCCTGCCTCAGGTACTCGCCTGGCTAGAAGCCAATCCAGTCGATGCGCTCTGCTTACAGGAACTTAAACTCGATCACGATAAGTTCCCACTCGAAGCATTCACCGAGATTGGCTATCACGCAGGCTGGGCGGGACAAAAAACCTATAACGGTGTAGCGGTCATCTCCAGGGAACCTGGACAGGACATTACGCGGAATATCCCCGGTTTTGAAGACCACCAGCAACGCGTGCTCGCCACCACCCTGCCCTTTGGCAATCAATCGATCCGCGTCATCAGCGCCTACTGCCCGAATGGCCAGTCGCTTGATAGCGACAAATATATCTATAAGCTTGCCTGGTACAAGGCATTCGAACAATGGCTGGCGCTAGAAATGCAGCGCCATCCGAATATCGCCGTGCTGGGTGACTACAACATCGCCCCCAAAGACGAAGATGTTCACAACCCTGAAAAATGGGTGGGACAGGTGCTGGTCTCCGAGCCCGAGCGCGCCGCACTGGACAGCCTGCTCGCCCTCGGTTTGACGGACTCGTTCAGAATGTTTGAGCAACCGGCTAAATCATTTAGCTGGTGGGACTACCGGATGAATGGTTTTAAGCGTAATGCAGGCATGCGTATTGATCATGTATTGTTATCCGCAACACTGGTAGAAAAGTGCACAGCCTGTATTATTGATAAGGGCCCACGGGCCAACGAACAACCATCTGACCACACCCCTGTTGTGGCTACGCTCAGGAGCGAGTAAATGTCGAAGCAATTTGCCGTACCCATCGATCATCTGGTGATCAATGTCCTGAAGGAAATGGACTCCGCGCACGATGTATTCAAACAACTCGGTTTTACGATGACGCCGCGTGGACGTCATACCATGGGCTCGATTAATCACCTGATGATTTTCGAAAAAGACTACATCGAACTGATTGGTCTGCCCAATGACGGCACGATCTTGCGTGATGAACTACTGGGCAATCCGATCGGTATCGATGGAATTGTTTTCCAGTCGAGCGATGCTGAGGAGACTTACAAAACGCTCACACAACGCAAGCAGTCACTTCTGCCTGTGCAGTCTTTTTCACGTCCTGTCGACCTGGATGGTAAAAAAGTCGATGCGAGCTTTAAAACCGTGCGTTTCACCCCTGGTCAGTTTCCCGCAGGCCGGATCTATTTCTGCCAGCACTTCACGCCCGAACTGGTGTGGCGCAAAGAGTGGCAAGCGCATGCGAATGGAACGCAGGCGGTGGCCGGATTTCTGGTCGTGAGCAAGCAAGCTAAAAAAGATGCTGAACAATATTGCAAGGTATCAGGCGGCAAACTCACCAAAGGTAAACACGGCGAATACAGGATTACCGGTGAGCATTACGCGCTGGTCTTTATCGACCAGGCAGCCTATGCGAAATGCTATGGTCCACTGGTCTGCGATGATCATGGACGCGTCAGCTTTTTCGGTGCGATTGCACTGAAAACCAAGAGCCTGGATGCAGTAAGAAAAGTATTGTCTTCGGCAGACCCAAGTCTGAGTGGCATTCGTTGGCGCGATGAGGACAACAGGATTGCGTTGCAAGTACCAGGATTTAATACCTTGCTTGAGTTTGTAGAAACCGAACTCGTTTAACAAATTAATAAGGAGACACTTCAATGCTAAAAATCTGGGGACGCATCACGTCCATCAATGTACGTAAAGCGGTCTGGACAGCGCAACACCTCGGTCTGCAATTCGAGCGTATCGATGCCGGTGGTGCGTTTGGTATTGTTAAGACGCCTGAATACATTGCCTTGAACCCAAACTCTGTTGTCCCGACACTGATCGATGGCGACTTTGTTTTATGGGAATCGAATGTGATCGTACGCTACCTCTGCGCCAAACATTCGATGGGCGACCTGTACCCCTCCGATCTGCAAGAGCGTTTTGATGCAGAGCGCTGGATGGACTGGCAGCAGACGACCTTCAGCCCCTCGGGTCGCAATGCTTTCTGGGAACTGATCCGCGTCCCCGAAGCACAACGCGATATGCAGAAAGTCGAGGCCTCAATCGCCTCGACCGAGCCCTTGCTCGACCGAATGGAAAGCCATTTATCTAAAAATGAATTCATGGCTTGCGGACGCTTCACCATGGCGGATATTCCACTTGCCTGTGAAGTGCATCGCTGGTTTGGTCTGGGAGTCAGCAAAACAAAACGCCCCCACCTCGAAGCCTGGTATGCAAAGATTCTCGCACGCCCGGCATCGGCTAATGTGCTGACGCTGCCGCTTTCCTGATCAGATCTGCAAATAAGATCTGCTGATCGATGCTGCTTTGCGGTTCTGCTGATCGGTTCTGCTGATCGGTTCTGCCGATCAGCACTTATGCTTAATATGCGGGATCCCGACTGACCAGGCGGATTTGGTCAATCGCGTCCAGCACTTCCTCACTGATCTTGGTATCGTACGCAGCAATATTTTCATCTAGCTGCGCGATGCTGGTCACCCCAATGATGGTACTCGCGACCTGCCATTTCTGATAACAGAAAGCCAATGCCATTTGGGTAGGCGTCATGCCGTGCGCACGTGCGAGATCGTTGTAACGACGCGCGGTCTCCACAGCCTCTGCACGTCCCCAGCGTTGAGCCCGGACCGACTCATATTTAGCGATCCGTGCATCCTGAGGCGCAGTTGGACCAGAAATCCCGCTCGCATCGTATTTACCCGTCAGCAAGCCAAACGCCAATGGCGAATAAGCGAGCAGCGATACACCCAAACGGTAGAGTGATTCATCCAGCGCGTTTTCGACGGTGCGGTTAACCAGGCAATAGACGTTTTGCACACTGGCAATTCTGGGCAAGCCGTTTGTTTCGGCGAGTCGCACAAACTCATGCACACCGTATGGGGTCTCGTTCGATAAACCGATTTCTCGCACCTTACCGGCTTTAACTAGTCGGCCGAGTGCTTCAAGTTGCTCAAGAATTGGGGTCAAAGCAGGATTATCTTTGGCCGGATCAAAATACATCTGACCAAAGGCAGGAACATGACGCACGGGCCAGTGAATCTGAAACAGGTCAATCACGTCTGTCTGGAGTCTTTTCAAACTATCGTGACAGGCTTTTTCAATATCCGCCCCCGACAGATCTGGGTGGTTGTTGCGGATCCAGGGCATGTTGCGTGGAGGACCCGCCACCTTGGTTGCCACGACGACGCGCGAGCGAACGCCCGGATTTTTAGCGATCCAGGTACCGATGATATGTTCGGTACGGGTGTAGGTCTCAGCCCGGACAGGTACGGCATACATTTCAGCCGTATCCAGAAAATTAATGCCACGCGCCAAGGCGTGGTCCAGTATTTTATGTGCCAGCGTCTCATCGACTTGTTCCCCGAACGTCATGGTTCCCAGACAGATGGGGGTAACTGACAGTGCAGATCGACCTAATTTAATCTGATTCATTACTCTACCTTTATGCAAATTACTTGAACCGATCAGCAAAAATTGATCGTCAATGACCTTGCAAATGTAACTCCTTCACGCAAGAGTTAGTAAAATAAGCAAGTCGCCCTTCCATAGATCAAAATATGCTTAGAACCGCATTTTGGTAAAGTCTGGGGCAAGATTGAATAACAACATTTCTGGAGCATCTCTTGACATCATCAATCAATACACCCGTAGCAGTCGTCACAGGTGGCGCACGTGGAATCGGTCTGGCGATCGGCAACTGGTTTCTGGCGCATGACTATCGTGTGGCATTGATTGATATTGACGCAGAGACGCTCAGTCAGACAGCAAAAACGCTCAACAATCCCGAGCGTGTATTGACCATCCATAGCGATGTGTCCAAACCTGAGCAGGTACAAGCTGCGGTGGATCAAATTGAAAAGAAATTTGGTCGTATTGATGCGCTCGTCAACAATGCGGGCGTTGCAGTGTTCAAACCCATCGGTGAAACCACCTTTGAAGAATTCCGTCATGTTCTGGGTACCAACCTGGATGGCGCATTCCTTTGCTCGCAAGCCTGCGTGCCTGTCATGAAAAAAGGCGGCAAAGGCGGTGCCATCGTGAACATCGCGTCGATCTCCGGTCTGCGTGCCAGCACGCTGCGTGTCGCCTACGGCACCAGTAAAGCGGCGCTACTGCACCTGACCAAACAGCAGGCTGTTGAACTCGGTACCATTGGCATTCGCGCCAACGCCGTCGCCCCTGGTCCAGTGGATACGGAAATGGCCAAGCTGGTCCACAGCATTGCAATCCGCTCCGACTACTACGACACCATCCCGATGAATCGCTATGCCACCACAGAAGAAATCGCCAATGCGGTCGGTTTCCTTTGCAGTCCTGCCGCATCCTTTATCAACGGTCAGTACCTGTCAGTCGATGGCGGCTTTGACGCCTCAGGTGTTGGCATCCCAACCCTTCGTTTGAATCAAACAGGATCACTATGATGAACCAACCCTACATCGTCGGCTGGGGCCACACGCCCTTTGGCAAACTCGATAATATCGAGCTCGAACAACTGATCCGTGATGCAGCGCTGCCAGCGATCGAAAGCGCAGGGCTTGAGCCCTCCGATATTGACGGCATTTTTGTCGGTCATTTTGGTGCGGGCTTTGTCCCGCAGGACTTCAGCGCCGCACTGATGGGCGTTGCAATCCCCGAGTTTCGTCATACACCCGCCGTGCGGATGGAAAATGCCTGTGCCACGGGCTCGGCTGCGATCTGGGCGGCGATGGATGCGCTGGCCAGCGGTCGAGTCAAGCGCGCGCTAGTCGTAGGCATGGAAAAAATGAATACCCTGCCAAACCAGCAGATCGGTGAAATCCTGCTTAAAGCGTCGTATTTCAAAGAAGAAGGCGACACACCAGGCGGCTTTGCGGGTGTCTTCGGTCAGATCGCGGGTCAGTATTTTGAACGTTTTGGCGATCAGTCTGATGCGCTCGCTGCGATCTCGGCCAAAAATCACGCCAATGGCATGCACAACCCGTATGCACACATGAAACGCGACTTTGGTTTTGATTTCTGTCGCAATCCTTCGGACAAAAATCCTTTTGTGGCCGGCCCACTCAAGCGCTCCGACTGCTCACTGGTATCAGACGGTGCTGCAGCCCTGGTGCTGTCGAGCGAGCCCTTGCCTGGCGCAAAGGTCCCTGCTGTTCGCTGGCGCTCACGTACACAGGTCAATGAGTTTTTACCTTTGTCACGTCGCGACCCGACTAAATTCGAAGGCGCAGCCCTTGCCTGGCAAAAGGGTTTGGCTGCGGCAAGCAACTCTTTAAATGATCTCCATTTTGTTGAAACACATGATTGCTTCACCATCGCCGAGATGCTCGAGTACGAAGCGATGGGTCTGGCCCCTCACGGACAAGGCGCACGCGTGATCCTCGATGGCGTCACACGCAAAGATGGCAAGCTGCCTGTCAATCCCTCCGGTGGCCTGAAGTCACGCGGTCATCCTATCGGTGCGACCGGTGTATCGCAACATGTCATGGCTGCGATGCAATTGGCCGGCCAGGCTGGTGACATGCAGATCAAAGGCGCAAACGTGGGTGCGGTGTTCAACATGGGCGGTGCCTCTGTTGCTAACTACTTGAGCATACTGGAATCAACTTGAGTACTGAGATCTTCAAAGCGGCCCAGGTGATGAATCTGGGCCGTTTGCTCACGCACACGGCTGCCCTCTATCCCGAGCACACCGCCTTGATACAAGGCGAGGACAAATGGACCTGGTCGCAGATCAACGCGCGGGTCAACGCGATGGCCAATGCCTTGCGCAAGCTGGGCGTGCGCAAAGGCGATCGCCTCCTGCTGCAATCGCGTAACAATATCCAGACGTTTGAAAGCGGCTGGGTCGCGTTCAAGCTCGGTTGCGTATGGGTCCCTACGAATTTCAGGCTCACGCCCCCCGAAGTCGCCTATCTGGGTGCCTCAAGCGGTGCGGTCGCCATGGT